>CAYYEE010000513.1:0-3589 GCA_964470775.1 uncultured Planctomycetota bacterium
CAAGGGCGGCAACCTGGCGGTGCCGACCGAGGCCACTGCGGGAAGCCTGTTCGTCGGGTCTCCCGACGTGCGGACCTCCTACATGGTGTTCGACAACGCCGCGCCGGGCATCGCGGAGGATGTGAAGTTCCTCCTCGACAGCACGGTGCTGGTGTTCGCCCGCCGGCCGAACCCGACGCGGCGCGATCCGAGCTTCATGAAGACGTTCCGTCTCATGGGCAAGTACATGGTCCCGTCGAGCTACATGCGCGATGACGGCCGTGTCGAGGTGGCGAAGTTCGACTGGTCCGAGGATGTGCGCGTCACGAACTCGGCTGCGGTGAAGCGTCTCAACGTCAGCGCGACGTAAGGGCGGGGTGCGGAAATGGCCGACTGGGTCGTTTACGATACGGGGGCGGCGGCGGCGACGCTGCCGCCCTCTCTCGCTACAGCCTATGCGGCGTGGCTGGATGCGGCGACGCGGGCCCAGCGGCTCGCGCTGCTCGTGTCCGGCGTGGTCGCCGACTTCCGCCAGGCGGTGGCGGCCGACGCCGACCCGGTGGGCAAAGAGAACGCGACCAGCGTCCCGGTGAGCTGCTTGAGGCAGGTCTCGGCAGTCGTGTGGTACACGCTGGCCTTGGAGATGGGCGAGGACGCCACGGTCTACAGGTCCGCGTGGCTGGACTCGGAAATCTACCTGCGGCGTCTGTATCAGGATTTGGAAGCCGGCGGGACGGCCAGCGGCGCGACGGGCACGCCGCGCTATGTGCCAGGCAACCTGTCGGCTTCCGGCGGCGGAAGCGCGGCAACTGGCGCGTTGCTGCATGTCCCCGCCTACTCGCCGATCAACTACGCGCCGCCGCCGGGATGAGGTGTTGAATGAGCGACTACGTGACCAAAGACCACTGCGCGGCGCAGAGCGCTGCCGTGCTTGAAAAACTCGAGAGCATCGAGCGGCGGCTGTTCGTCGACAACGGCACGCCGTCGATCCAGACGCGGCTGGCCCGCCACGAGATGGTGATCCACGCGCTGCTGTGGGTCGTGTCCGTCGCGGCGGGCACGGCCATCGCGGGAATTGTTTCCGCCGGTTTCATGCTGGCCAAGTTGCTGGCGAAGACCGGCGGCGCATAACGGAAGGGAAAAGACCATGAACATGCTGACAAGCGTGATGATCAAACTGGGGCTGGCCGTCTTCTCGGCCCTGCCCATCGAGCGCATCGTCGCCATGCTGCTGAACAAGTGGCTGGACAAGATCGACTCGACCAACATGGATAAGGCGCTGAAGACCTGCAGCCACCTCAACGAGTTGGTCGCGCTCTTTACCGACATCCTGGCCGACAAGCAGCTCACGACAGTCGAGGTCTCCGGGGCCCGCGACGCCGTGATCCGCTCGCGGGCGCTGCTGCTTGAGCTTTGGGCCAAGGGCGACGCCTCCAAGGCCGTGCAGACCGATTTGAGCAAGGCCGGCGTCGCGACCGCGTACGCCGAGCCCCTCTTGAACCAGAACTAGGAAGGAGAAACGACCATGAACAAGGCCAAGACCAAGAACGACATCCGGACCGAAGTCCGGCAGAAACGCGCCGAGGTCCGCAAGGACGCCGCCGCCAAGCGCCGCGCCGTGCGTGCAAAGGTGCGGCAGGCTGTGACCTGCCTCCTCGCGGTCCTCACGCTGGGGATTGCGGCCGGATGCAACACGGCCACGCCCGCGAGCAAGAGCGCTTCGTCCAAGGCGTGCGACAACGTCACGACGGTCAACAACTACATCGGGCTGCTCCCCTACTCCGCCACCAACGGCGCGTCGTACGCGTCCGGTGTGGTCGCGCTGGGCGCTGGGGGCCTGACGATCAGCGTCTCCGACCTCAACGGCACGATCGCGCAAAGCGCGGACACCGAGGGCGGAGACAGCACCGACCTGACGGCGACCCCGTCGATGGCGGCAGGCATCACCGGCGACGCGCCGATCAAGGCCATCGCCGAAGCCGTGTCGGCCTTCGCCTCCCCGCAGGACGCGCTGGGCGCGACGTTGTCCGCCATGGTGCAAAAATACGGATGGGCCGCTGCGACAAACACGCTCGTTTCAGCCGCCGAGAGCTGTGCGGACGGGTCTTGCGCGGAGAAGTGACCGTTGTGGGTACCTGAGTCAATCAGGTACCCACGCTTATTTTTACGCCTCCGTTTTGCCTGTCGCAGCCGACTCCAGGAGTTTCATCGGCCGGATCTTCCAGTACGCCTCACCCTCTTCCCTTGTGACCAGCTTGCGGTAATTGGTGTAAACAAGGTCGGTGTCTGAGCGGTGCCCCATTGCAAACGCGGTTTTGGCGGCATTCTCGTAGGTGGCAAGATGGTAGGTTCCGAACGAGTGCCGGAAGCCGTCTTTGATTAACGTGCATTCCGCCCCTTCCATGATTTCCTTCCGCGCCCGCCGATACGTCATCAAAGGCGGGGCTACAAGGCCGCTCCCCCGTGCGTAGGGCGTCAGCCATTCGATGAGATTGTCCGACATATCCACATAGCGGGCGCGGCGTTTCTTGGCCGTTTCGGGGCTGACCCGAATACGCTTCGCCGTAAGTGACACGTCCACCCAATCCAGTCCCTGAACTTCGGACGGGCGCAAGCCTGCGAAAAACCCGATCGCCAGTGCAGGCACAACGCGGGCGGCGTGAGGGGATGCGTTGGCGGCCGCCATGATTTTGCGTACTTCTTCAACGGTGTACGCCTGCACCTCGGCCTGATCGGCATTGCAGCCCGCCAGTTTCACGTCCTTAGCCGGATTCTTGGGCAGTCCGTACCGCTTAGCCGAATCCGTGAAGAAGGCGGATATGACCGTCAGGTATTGGCGTTTCGTACCGACAGTGCTTGAGCCGAGCGTGTCAGTCAACCATTGTGAAATGAGCTCGGTGGTAATGTCCGATATTGACGTGTCGGGAAAGGCCTTGATGAGCCGCCCGATCTTATGGCTGATTTCGTACAGGGTTGCCGCGCGTCGTTTCTCCAGCCTTTTATCCGCAAGGTACGATTCAAGGGCCTCGTCCAACGTCGGCAGCGAACCGCCTTGGGGATGGTGCGACAGCCAGAAACGCACGGCTTCGACCATCAGCGGCTTGCTCGGGGCATAGTCCTTGACTTGCGTCGTCAACAGCCGGACTGCCGAAATAGCGTCGTCTTGCGCCTTCTTGGTGGGGAAAGCGTCCAGAAGGCGGAGCGCGTCTATGCGCTGACGCCCTTTAATCGCAAGGGCCATGTCCCCTTCGGACTTGAACTCGGCCTTCACTTGCTTGGCGTAGTCTTCCGCCTTCGCCGCCGTCTTGAAGGTCTGCCTTGTGCGTTTTCCGTTGTGGTGCGTTTCGACTTGATACGAGCATCCGCGTTGTCGTATTATCGCCCCGTTTACTTTCCAGATTTTTTGGTAAGTGGGCATGTTCTTTCCCTTTCGCCAAGGTGCTTTGGAGTTCCTCTTGCGACAAGGGAAGTGTCCCAAAAACGTCCCAAAATGTCAAACAGATTCGGAAAGCGAAACGGTTATATAGGCATAACAACCTTATAACAAGCAATTTAAGCCAGCATAGCTCAGTTGGTAGAGCACTTGATTTGTAATCATGAGGTCGTCGGT
>CAYYEE010000514.1:0-3571 GCA_964470775.1 uncultured Planctomycetota bacterium
GCGGGATCGCAACGTGTCCCCGGAACAGACGCGACATTTTCAACAGGCTGCTAGAGCCCCAGCAAGCTCTCCAAACGCATCCGCAATGCCATCCACAGCGAGTCCCGCATGGCTTGGATGTTGAACTTGCTGTGTCCTTTCTCCCTGTCGCGGAAGTGGATAGGTATCTCCCGGATCCGCATTTTCCGGCAGCGGAACAGGATTTCCGTCACAATGGAAGGCCCTCGCGAGCGGAGCGTTTCGAGATGGATGGACTCCAGCGCGCGGGCCCGGAAGCAGCGGTAGCCGGAAGTCGGATCCTGCACGCGCCACACTCCCAACATTGTCTTGAGATAGACCCCCGCGCCCCAGGTGATGAACCGCCGCACCCAGCCCCGGCCGGTCTCGCGGCCGCCCTCAATGTGGCGCGAGCCGATCACTACGTCCCACTGATCCGACTCGGCCAAAAACGCCGGCAGGCGGGCCGGGTCGTGGCTGAAATCCGCGTCCATTTCGATAATGGGGTCAAAGCCCTGAGCCAGGCACCATTGCATGCCCTCCACGCCCGCGTAGCCCCGGCCCCGCCGATCCTTGCGCCGCAGCACGCTCACGCGCGGGTTGGTCCGCGCCATCTCCTCGGCAATGGCGCCGGTGCCGTCGGGTGACTCGTCGTCCACCACCAGCGCGTGAATCCGCTCGTCCGCGGCCAGAACCGCCTCCACGATGGGGCGCAGATTTTCCGCTTCGTTATAGGTCGGCAGCATCACGATGGGACGCATGGTCAAGGCTCCGCCCGCGGCGCGCCGCGGCCGATCCTGAGGTCGCCAAACATGCCTATCGCGCGAACGTTGGCGCGACGAGCGCTCACGATGCCCCTCTCCGCCCCCCGCGCCTACTTCACCCGGGGCGCCTCATAAGACACAGGCTTGCGCATCTCTTTCAGCGTCCGGCTGGGCATCACCTCCAGCGCCACCACCTCCCCCTTGTCGGCCGCCTCAAACACCGCCTTGCCCCCGCGCTGCAGCCAGCGGATATACCGGTCCGCCGTTTCCGCGCTGGGGAAGTGCTTCTCCGCTTCCTTGACGTCAAAGATCTTGGTGAACGACGGACGGCTCGGCAGCCACTCCTTCTCAAACTTGGCCGCGCCTTCCTCGCCCTTGGGCACAAACGCCGCGATGTGCGTCAGCAGCCTCTGATTTTCCGCGCGGGGAAGGTGATACACCTTCACCAGCACCTGCTCGCCAAACGCGTCCTGTGTCCACCACGAGGACTCCCCGTCCCAGTAGAACGGCATGGAGTCCGCCGCGCCGTAGTCCTTGAGCGGCATGATCACGGCCAGCGACACCCCGCCCTCCTCCAGCGGCGCGAACACGGGCGTCACCCCCAGGTACCCTTCCACCCGGCGCCGGCGCATGTCCTTATGAAAGGTGATGGGCGACGCGGCGCGCTGAATCTGCAGCTCCAGTTCCCGTTTCCAGAGCAGCGGGTCCTCCGTGGGCGCCCGCTGTCCCACAAACACCCGCAACCCCGCCGGCACGGACGACACCCAAAGCCCGGACTCGCCCAGCGGCATGTCAATCACGCCGGTTTCCAGGTTCACCACAGCCTGCTGGACGTCGAACGGCCGCTCGCCGGGCATGAGCCGCGTCAGGTAGTTGTATCCTTGCAGAACCATTTTATGGGGAGAGTAGTACCACTCCCACCCGCCGCTGGCCACGCTGCGGCCGCCCGGACACGTCATGATGCAGATCAACAGAGCCCCCGCGATCAGGACGCCGCCCGCCACGCCAAAGGCGATGCCGAAGATCCGGTCCAGCGTCTTCTGCAGAGGCACGGTTTCGCGGCAGTAGGTCAGCATGGGCGCCAGGAGGCCCACAAAAAGGCCAATCTGCAGAACAAGATAGGTGATCGCCTCCACCCACGGCCGGTTCACCCGCCGCAGCATGGCCTGGACCAGCGGATAGCACGGGTCTTTGAGCGCGTAGGCCAGCGCGAACGAGACCGCGGTGACCACGAACACGCGCATGGCGGGCACAGCCCCGCGCTTGAAGCCGTAGGCCCCCATGCCCAGCACGCACAAGACTCCGAGAAACGGTGCGATGGCTCTTCCTCCCACACAGGCGGCGGCGCGGCGTCCGCCGGCTACTTGGTCACCCGGATCAATTCCTTGATCGAGGTCACCCCCTGCAACACCTTGCGCAATCCGTCCTCCTGAAGCGTCAGCAGCCCGGCCTTGCGCGCCTCGGCCTTGATCAACTGGATGCTGGGCTGCCCCCGCAACAGGTCCCGGATCACGTCGTTCATCTCAAACAGCTCAAAGATGCCGATGCGGCCGTAGTAGCCCGTGCCCTGGCACGATTCGCAGCCCACGGCCTTGTAGAACTCCTTCACCCGCGAGGGGTCCAGCCCCACCTTCTTCACGAAGTCCGGGTTCGGCGCATAGGGCTCCTTGCAGTTCTCGCACAACGTGCGCACCAGCCGCTGCGCCAGAATCGCCGTCAGCGACGAAGAGACCAGGTACGGCTCCACGCCCAGGTCCAGCAACCGGAACAGCGTCGAGACGCCGTCGTTGGCGTGGATCGTCGTGAACACGAAATGGCCGGTCATGGCGGCTTGCAGCGCGGTGCGCGCCGTCTCCAGGTCGCGAATCTCGCCCACCATGATCACGTCCGGGTCCTGGCGCAACATGCTCCGCAACTGCCCGGCGAAGGTCACCCCCGCCTTCACGTTGATCTGCGTCTGCGTCACGTTTTCCAGCCGGTACTCGATGGGGTTCTCGATCGTCATGATGTTCTTCTGGAACGCGTCGATCTCCATGAGCGAGGCGTAGAGCGTGGTGGTCTTGCCCGAGCCCGTGGGCCCGCTCACGGCCAGCAGGCCGTTGGGCGCGTTGATGATGCGCCGCAGTTGCTCCAGCCGCTTCTCGTCCAGCCCCAAGCGCTCCAACTTGATCAAGCCCAGGTCCCGGTCCAGAATGCGGATGACCATGGTCTCGCCATGCACGCTGGGCGACGTGGCCACGCGGAAGTCGTACGCCTTGCCCTCCAGCTTGCCCATGAACGTCCCGTCCTGCGGCTTGCGCCTCTCCGCGATGTCCATGTCCGACAGCACCTTGATCGCGGAGATGATCGGCGGCGCCAGTTCCGCGGGGTAGCTCGGCACGCTGTGCAAGATGCCGTCAATCCGGAAGCGCACCTGCAGTTCGCCTTCCTTCGGCTCCAGGTGGATGTCCGTCGTGCGCGAGAGCACCGCGCTCTCCACGATCTCCTTCACCGCTTGCGACGCATCCGAGCCCCCGACATGGCGGCTCTCCGACGACAACGCGTCCAGGGACTTGCCGTCTTTGCGCAGCAGCACAATCTCCGTGGTGGCGGCCTTGGTCCCCGTCAACTGCTCGGGCGCGACCTTGAGCCCCACGCGCGCCAGCCACCGCGAAGCCATGAAAGCCAGGTGCTGCTTGGTCAGCAGCCGCTCCTCCGGAGGCGTCAGCCGGTTGCGCTGCGACACATACACGCCCAGCCCGCAAATCAGAGCCGCGAGCGTCAGCGCCGCGAAGACCAGCGACAGCGCCGCGCCTGCGGCCGCGCCGGCG
>CAYYEE010000515.1:0-3570 GCA_964470775.1 uncultured Planctomycetota bacterium
CCTCCCCCCCCTCCTCCTCTTCATCCTCAGGCTCCGGCTTCGGCGCGGGCTTTTCCGGAGCCGCGGGCGCAGCCGCCGCGGCCGGCTCCGGGGGCGGCGGCTTCACCACCCCAGCCGGAAGCTGGCCCAGCTCCGGCAGCTCGCGCAAGGACTTCAACCCGAACACTTCGAGAAAACGCCGGCTCGTGCCATACAGCAGCGGCCGGCCCGGCACGTCCTTCCGCCCCACGATCTTGATCAGGTTCTTCTCCATCAAGGCGCGGAGAATCGGGCCGCAGTGGACGCCCCGGATGTCATCCACCTCAGCCCGCAGCACCGGCTGCTTGAAGGCCACGATCGCCAGCGTCTCCACGGCCGAAGCCGTCAAGCGTTCCTCGCGACGCCCGCGACGCAGCTCCGCCACCCAGTCGTGGTACTCCGGACGCGTCAGGATCTGGAAGCCTTCCGCGATCTCCTCGATCTGGAACGCCCGCCCCTGCGCGTCATACTCGCCGCGCAGCGCCTCGATCAGCTTGCGCACCTTGCGCGTGTCCACCCCGCGCCCCAGAATCGCCGCCAGCCGCGCCGCGGACACAGGCTGGTCCGCGGCCACCAGCAGCGCCTCCAGCACTGCCTTTGTCTTGGCGTCTTGCCCTTCCTCGCGGCTCATCGGCGCCCGCGCCTCCTGGCTGCCTCTACTGAACGGACTTGCCCCCAGCCTTCGTCTGGGGTTGCTTCAGCGCGTCCTCAATCTTCGCCACCGCCTTCGCCACCGCCTTCACCGCCGCTCGCGAAGAGATCGTAGCCCCGCTGATCGCCTGCACACCAGGCGCCCCGGGGCCGCTCGCGAGGCGCAGGTCCTTGATCGCGACGCCTTCGCCCTGGAACTGCCTCGCGAACTCAGGCAACTGCGTCAGGCTCTTCGGCGGCTCATAGATCGCCGCGATCGCCCCCACCGCGCTCTTCTCCCCGCCCAGCACCTCGCCCCACGTCGTATCCAGCGGCATATCCGCGATCTTCGTCCCAAGACCCGGCGTCTCCCCCTGCGCGATCACCACCATCCCCATCACCTTCGTCACCTTCGCGTCCACGATCACCGCGAGCTGAATAACGCTCGAATACCCCTGCGCCTTTCCCGACGCCGTGTAGCCGCGCACCGCGTTCGTCTTCGCGTCCAGCACCTTGAACACCCTGTCCTCGGGCTGCGCCGAAGGATTCACCGCCTCTCCGATCTTCCCGTCCCCCGCCAACACCTGCAGCGCCGCCTGCTGGCGTTGCCGCAGCTTGCTCGGGATCGGCGCCTGGTCCCCGCCGCGCACTGCCGTGTAGTAGTACGTCGCGGCCACGCCCAGCGCCGCCGCCGCGCAGATCACGCCCAACACCGCCGCGTAGTGGATCACCCTCTTGGTCATTTCCGCCTCTCCCCAAACACACGCGGACGGGTATAGCGGTCAATGAGCGGACACGCCGTGTTCATGAGCAGAATGGAGTAGCACACGCCCTCCGGCATTCCCGAATAGAAACGCAACAGCGCCGTCAACGCCCCGCAGCCGATCCCGAAGATCACCTGCCCCTTGCGCGTCAGCGGCGACGTCACCATGTCCGTGGCCATGAACAACGCGCCCAGCATCACCCCGCCCGCGAAAAGATGGTAGAACGCCAAATCCAGCTTGGGCCGCGCCACGACCCGACCCACCGCCGCGGCCGCGTCACCCGCGGCCGCCGGCGCCACGCGCGCTTGAGCCTGCCGGCTCATCCAGCTCTCCGGCGACTCCGCCCAGAACGTCCCCTCCTCGGCCGGCAGAATCATCACCAGCAGGAACACCGTCAGCAGATACGCCGACACCAGGCGCCAGTCCACGTACTTGCGCAGAATCAGGTAAATGCCGCCGATCAGCAGCAACAGCGCCGACACCTCGCCGATGCATCCGCCGCAGCGGCCGAGGAACAGGTCCGTCAGGCTGTAGATGTGAGGCGCCGCCGGGTGCTTGGCTAGCGCCGTGGCCTGCGTCACCGCCTGCCCCCCCCCGCCGAAGAAGTCCCCCGCCGGCCACATGGGAAGCGTCACCGCGTCAGGAAAACACACCTGCGCGAACGCCCGTCCCACCAGCGCCGGGTTCCAGATGTTCTGCCCCAGGCCGCCGAAGCAGTGCTTCGCCACGCCGATCGCCATCGCCGCCGCGGTCACGGGCACATACCACGGCAGCAGCGTCAGCTGCGCGGGCGCCCCAGCGGTCGCCGGGACCACCCCGTTCGGCGGCAGAACGTAAGCCAGCAGCAGCCCCGTCACCACCGCGCTGCCGTCAGCGATCGTCACCGGTTTGCCCGACAGCCGCTGAATCAGCGCCTCCATTGCCACCGACACGCCCACCGACAGCCCGATCACCCACAACACCGCCGGGCCGAACCACCACACGCTCCACGCCCCCGCCGGAGCCAGAGCCAGAACAACCCGCCACATAATCCGCGCTGTGCTCTCATCCGAGTGGATGTGAGGCGGCGTCCCGACAACCCATTGCCGATCCACAAAGGCCTCCAGTCACAACTGATTCCGAGCCCGTCAGACAGCGGCTCTCGCGGCTTGCGCCTTGGCCTTGGCGTCCGCCTCGGCCTTGCGCCGCCGCAGCTCGTCCAGGGCCAGCTTCAACTGATGCATCAACGGCCGCCGCGCCGGACACACATACGTACAGCAGCCGCACTGCTTGCACTCCAGCGCGTTCATGGCAAGACACGCGTCAAAGTCCGCCGCCTCCACCGCGCGGCTCAAGAGCGCCGGCGTCAACCCGCACGGGCAGGCCCGCACGCACGCTCCGCACCGGATGCACGGCCCCGCCGCGTGCGGCTGCGCGTCGCACAAGGCCAGCACCCCCCCCGTCCCCTTGGTACAGAACATCTCGCTGCCCCCCTGCGCCAGACCCATCATCGGCCCGCCCAGAATCAGCTTGGCCGCCTTGTCCCGCAGCCCCGCCGCCGCGATCACGTCCGCCAGCGGCGTCCCCACCCGCACCAAGTAGTTCGCCGGCCGCTCCACCCCCTCGCCTGTCACCGAACACACCCGCTGAATCAGCGGCCGGTTCCAGCGCAGCGCCTCGTACACCGCAAAGGCCGTGGCCACGTTCTGCACCACGCACCCCGCGTCCATGGGCAGCCCCCCCTTCCAGGGCACCTCGCGCTTCAGCAGCGCCCAAATCATCTGCGCTTCCGCCCCTTGCGGGTACTTCACCTTCACCAACACCACCTCGATATCCCCGCTCACCGCGCGCAGCTTCTCGGCCGCGTCCCGCTTGTTCGCCTCCACGCCCACCAGCCCCCGTCTCACGCCCAACACCTTCATAAGGAGCCGGAAACCCTCCATCACCTCCGCCGGCTTCTCCATCATCAGCCGGTAATCGCACGCCAGATACGGCTCGCACTCGGCCGCGTTCAGGATCACCGTGTCAATCGGCTTGCCCTGCGGCGGGCTCAGCTTCACGTGCGTCGGGAACGTCGCCCCCCCCAGCCCCACGACCCCCGCCTTCAGAATGCGCGTGCGAATCTCATCCCCGCTCAACGCCCCCGGATCGCTCTCCACGTTCAACCCCGGCGCCCACT
>CAYYEE010000516.1:0-3567 GCA_964470775.1 uncultured Planctomycetota bacterium
TGCATGAATCAGACACGCCGCCAGCGTTCGCTCTGAGCCAGAATCAAACCCTTCATAAATTCAACTATTTGAACCCTTTCGGGCTCGTTGATGAGGATTTGATCTGTCTCCCGGTCGCTATCGGACCAAAGAAATCAAGCTCACTTTGTGTGTGCTGTTTTCCGTCCGAATCGGGAGACTTGCGCGCTCCCGCTCGGACAGGCCGTTCCAGATTTTCAAAGAGCTTTACCGCGTCACCCGTATCGGTGACGCATTTACAATCATACCAAATCCACAGCAGAAGTCAAGTCGAAATTTTCAAGTTTCAGGTTAGGGGTTTCAGGCAGCCTTGCTCAACCTAACCAACTTGCCTAAAATAAGTTACGTCATCATCGCCACCTTGGTTGGGGCGTGGCTGGACACGATTTTCGCGGAAATTTTCGGCCCCAAAAGGCTCCGACAGCCACCCACAACGCCCTGACCGACGCCCGTGATGCCTGACTTCAACCCACCGCATCACCGGTCAGCGCCACCTGCCCAGGCCGTTTGGCCAGCAAACGCGCCCTACGGGCCGGGCCAAAGCGCCGAAAAGCGGCCTGCCACTCGATCGTGTGGCCACGCCCGCGGGCCGCGGCGCCATACTGGAGATGCAAAACCTTTTATGGCATACCTTTGCATGACACGCGCAATGAATCAAAGAGCGCAATGAACCCGCTATCCAGAACCGTGTCGTTCGACTCGTACGAGCAGATGCCGTCATACCCCTCCGCCAAGATGCGTCGCGTCATGCTCCGGGCCTGGGCCAAGTTCGGCGGAACCGTCCGGATCAGCGGCGCGCGGGCGCGCACCATGGCCTTCCACTCCGGCTTCTCCCAGTTCAACTCCTCCTCCGGGCTGCCCTGCCCGTCCCCCTGCGACACGACCTCGTCGCATAACCCCTCGTCCAGCCATGTCTTGAGATCAATGCCGTCCAGCAAGCAATGATTGGGCCGCACCCAGATGGAGACCTTCACGCCCCCCAGCCCGGCGCCGGCCAAGGCCGCCCGCAGTTCGCGGCCGAACGCGGTCAAGTACTGCGCGCGGAACCGCCACCAGCGCTCATACTCAGCGCCCGCACTCTCGGGCCAGGACGCCTTGAACGCCGGGTCCGCGCGCGCCCGATCGCGCGGCGGAGGCTTGCCATACTGCCGCTCATAAGCCTCGCAGACAACCGGCGCGTACTGCACGATCGGCGGATGCCTCAGAAAACCCAAGCTCAGCCCAGCCAACCCATAGCGCGCCGCCTCGATCAGAATGTCAATCTTGTGCCGCCGCACTTCCGGATAGGCCAGGCACAATTGCCGGCCGCGCGTGCCACTCTCCGTCTCCTCCCAAAACTCCGGATGCTGCTTGTAGAAATCGCTCTGCACATTGCCGATGTAGCTGTTGAAGCGCATCCAGCCCCACAGCTCCACCCCGTATCGCCGCGCCGCGTCCACAGCCAGCGCCAGCATGTCCACCTTCTTCAAAACCCGCCCGTAGGCCTTGGAGTGCGCGCAGAAGACACCGTGCACCCTGGCCGAGACATAGCGCATGGTGTTGCACGAGCACGGAAAGTCCGAGCACTGGCCGTCCACCCGCCAATACACCTTGCGCACGCCCGCCTGCGCGTGTTCCCAGATATTCGCGGCGAACGTCCGCGGGTCTGGACGCGCCGCGTCAATCAGCGCGGCGATGTCAGGCACATCGGCGAACCCGCACAAGGGCAGCGCCGTTGGCGTCTGGCGCCGGCGTTCCCATCGCCGCGCCGCGGCCGGACTCAGCGGCTCCAGCCGGATATAGTCAAAAACGCACGGCGACTGCAAGTCAGGAAAACGCCCGATCCGCAGCGGCCCGCCATCCAGACGGATCACGCCAAAGTCCACCTCCGCCGGCGTCTGCCGCCCCGCCAGCGCCAGATCAAACGTCCCCCGCCGCGACGGCGCGTGGCTGTTCGGCCGAAGGCGGATGCGCGTCTCTGGGTCGCCCGGCGCGCGCAGCGTAATGCCCGCCCCGCTGCCGATCCCCACGCGCACACGGCACAGCCCCCTCACCCCGGCCCGCACCTCGATCACCGGCGGCCTCACCCCCGTGGTGGCAAAAAGCGCCGTCCCCCCCAGCGACCACGGCGCCCGCGCCAGCCGCCAGCGCCGCGGGTCATACTCCTGGCTCGCCGCGCCGCCCGCCAGCGCCGCCGCGTGGAGAATCACCCCTTTGCCCCGCGCCGGCGGCCGCCCTGCCGCGGCCGCGTGCCCGGCCGCCGCGGCCGCGTCCAGCCCCGCGCCGCGCGCAATCCGCCCGTGGTCCTCCCGCCGCCACGGCCCCATCTCAAACGCCGCCCGCCACTCCACCCCCGGCCTCGCCTCCAGCGGATCGCGGCCGCTCACCGGCATGGAAACGTAATTCCAGCGCCCGTTCGGCTCCAAGTCAAACGCCGTCTCCAGAATGTTGAACCGCGCCATCTCGCGCTTGCAGCGCGTCGCCAGGATCAGCCCGTCGCGGTAGCCCTTGCGGAAGAACACCCGCCAGCAGGGCAGCTCGCGCCCGCCAGGCAGCTCCGCGCCGTCGAAGTACAGGTCCTCCTCGTCCTCAAACGCATCGTTGAACCCCGCCCCCAACCGCACGCGCGGCAGGCTCAAGTGGCCAAGCCGGCCCCGCCCAATCCCTTTCACAATCGCTTCCACGCGCAGCAGCGGGCTTTGCGCCGGCAAAGTGTAGCGCAAGGTCAGTTCGATGTGATCGCTGCGGTGCGTGGTCGCCACAAACTCCTCCCCAGACTCCACGGCCACCAACGCGATCCGCCCATGGTCCGCCCCCTCTTCGTCGCGATACCAGCGCCGGCCGTCCAGGTCCAGGTAGCTCAGCGACGTCCCCGTCAGACGGTTCGCGCGGCCGTCCGAGGACAAATGAACCAGCCGGCCCGATCCCGCCTCCCACCGCGCCGTCACCCAGCGATTCCTCAGAACCGCGCCGCGTTCACCCATGAGCCGCCCTTCCCAACAAATGCGCCGGCCAAACCCACGTTCCGCGGAGGACTCCTCCGCCAGACCGCCCGCCGCGCGATCGCCGGCGGCCGCGGCCCGCGTTGCGCCGCGTCAGGATACCAGAAAGAGCGCTGGCCAAGGCAAGGCCGCAATGGGCCGGGATGAGCGCCGGCCCAACCCGGACCCGCCGCGGCCGCGGACCTCGGCGCCGGCATCAGCATCGCCGCCAGAGCCTGCGATACGGTTCCCGATAGCGGCCCCGGCGCCGGCCGTGCTTCACGAACAGAGCGATGGGGCGATCCAAGACTTCGACAACGCAACGGCCTCTTCTCACCCCCCGCCCGTTGACACCGCGCCCCCGCTGCTCTAATCTCACCACCTGCGTAGCCGCGCCCTTTGCCCACAGGCCACCCATGACACCCCCCACCCCAGACACCCGCGCCCCACGCCCCAGCGCCCCGGCGGCCCAGTGGCTGCTGCTGGCTGTCTTCACGCTGCTGGCCGCATGGCTCCGTCTCGACCGGCTCGACCTCATGGAGTACAAGGCCGACGAAGCCGAGATGGTCGCCCTCGCCACCCAGCACGC
>CAYYEE010000517.1:0-3563 GCA_964470775.1 uncultured Planctomycetota bacterium
CGAGGCCGAGGGAGAGGATGGCGTCGGCTTCGAGCCGGTAGTAGTAGGCGGGGCGGTCCTTGTTCCAGCGCTCCATGCCCTCCTGGCACCGGCCGGAGAAGAAGGCGCCGTTGCCCGAGGCGTCGCGGTCCTTCTGCAGAAGGCTGAAGGAGGCCTGGAGCATTTCGGCGGCTTGGGCCGCGTCCGGGCCTCTCATGCGCAGGGCCAGGACGGGCATGAGGTAGCAGTACATAATGGAGTAGCGGGGTCGCTGTTTGCCGACACAGGCGATGCGTCCGCCCGGCAGGACAAGATGGCGGATGACGCGCCACAGGTCGTCCTGGTGGAGCGAGAGGGTGTCCATGACCGGCCAGTTGTTGCGAAGGGCGCCAAGCATGGCCATGGCGTGGAACGAGGCGTTGATAACGCTGTAGTCGCTGCTGAAGACGCCGTGGTGTTCGAAGACGCAGCCGGGGTGGGCGTTGGCGCCGATGTGCAGCTCGCGGAGAGGCTTGCCGTCCATGACGACATCGCTTGTTGCGTCCTCGGGGGTGGACATGGCGTTGGCGAAGAAGGAGGCGGCTTTGTCGAGCCATGCTTGGGCTGAGGGGTGGTTGGGCATGAGGCGGGCGGCGCGGAAGAGGAGCGCCCCGCGCCAGTAGTTGCGCTCGCCGTGGGTTTCTCCTTTTTCAGAGAAGCGGTTGGCCTCGACGCGGACGTTGAGCTGATAGTCCGATTCGCAGGCGAGCATGTCGAGCCAGGCCTGGTAGAGATCAGGGGGGAGGCTATCCTTGGCCAAATCGACGAAGTTGGCGATGCGCTCGATGGTGATGCCGCTGCCCCAATGATGGCCCCAGGCGATCTTTGGGACACGGGGCGGCTGTTCCGGTTGTCTGTCGGGGGGCTGTCCTGTTCGGGTTCCGGGGACACGTTGCGATCCGGCCGTTGGCCGGCTTCCGCAACATGTCCCTGGGCTGTCCTGTTCCCAACGTGTCTCCGGAACAGGCGCGGGCCGGTGTGTGGCGAGGATGAAGCGGAGGGCTTGGGCGGCGCGCCGGGGGGCTTCGTCGGGAGGCCAAGTCATGCGGGCCTGCGTCGCAGGGTCCAGCCGTCCGGCGGCGATCAGGGCGCAGGCGGCGAAGTAGCCGCACGTGGGGAGCGAGGCCAAGCCGCCCGAGGCGGGGCCGAAATGGGCGATCGTGGGGCTTTCCGCGTTCCAGTAGGTCTCGGCCCACGCCAGCTACTCGGGCATGAAGGCCAGGGGCTGGCGCGGGGTGACGGGATGGAGAGAGGGAGCGGGGGGCATGGGGGGCGCCTTTCGATTGGACCGGACAAGCCGGACACGTCCGGCCTGTCCGGCGGGTCAGACAGGAGCCAGAAGGAAATCCTCGGAGTTCGCGGAGCGGTATGGATGCCAGCGAAACGGGGGAAGGCTGGGGGCGTCGCGCCAGAGAAAGTGCGGCTCGTGATAGTGGAGGCGGCCGTGTTCCGTGGGGAAGGCCCAGGGTCGCGAGAAGAAGTCGTTGCGGGGGAGGATGCCCCATCGGCGGAAGAGCCAGCCTTTGGGCCAGCGCTCTTCCCAGAAATCACGGATGCAAGGCGGCCGGGTGTTAGCCTGGGCGCCGTAGACGCGTTCGAGTTCGCCGAAGCGGCCGGCCATGTTCAGGTCGTGGAGCTCGGCGGCGCCGGCGGGGACGCCGTTGCGGGCGGGGAACATGTCCACGTCCGGGTCGAGCATGGCCCACTTGCCCAGCTCGGGGCAGTAGACCTCAGGGACGCAGTGGCCGCCGGGCTCGGTGATGGAGGGCGACTCGGAAACGGCCAGGCGGCACGGCAGGCCGAGAGCCGTGGCGAACTGGGTGAAGGCCACGGCGAAGTGGACGCACATGGCGATGACCGAGCCGCGGCCGTGTCCTTTGCCTTGGGCGGTCCATTCGAGCAGCGTGGCCGCTTCCCACGCGCCGTAGACGATGTCGGGGCCTCTGTCCATGTGGATCCACTGCGCGGCGAGCCAGTCTTTGAGCGCGAGGGCGCGCTGCCAATGGCTGCCCTGGGGCAGGCGCCCCATGCGGGAGGCGAGCAGGCCGCGCAGCTCGGCCAGGCGCGGGTGGGTGGGGTCTTCGGCCACAAAGGGGAGGTCGGGGTGGCGAGGCTCGGGACCGGGCGTCCAGAGGCGGACCATGTACTCGCCGCTCAGCGCGTGGCCGTAGCCCAGGCCTGTCGGCCGCCACGTCCGGCCCTTGTCCACGCTTTTGAGGCTTTGTCCCTTGCCGCCGGCGCAGTCCACGGCCAGGATCCAGCTTGTCA
This sequence comes from uncultured Planctomycetota bacterium, assembly GCA_964470775.1. Taxonomy (GTDB): domain Bacteria; phylum Planctomycetota; class Brocadiia; order CAIUPP01; family CAYYEE01; genus CAYYEE01. The sequence goes on from CAYYEE010000517.1 coordinate 2,287, forward strand.
TGGCCGGCGCGGGGCAAGAGAGCGTCACTTCGACCTCGGGCTGGCGCAATTCGGCCGCGGGAACGGGCAGCGTGCGCCAGTAGAACAGGCCGGCCGGGCCGGCGCCGGGCTCGATGCGCAGCTCGGTTCGGCCGACGCGGACGTTCAGCGGGTGGGCGGCTCCGGGGTATTCGCAGAGGAAGAGGCAGAGCTCGCCGTCGCCGGCGGCGGGCGCGATGGTGAAGCGCTTGCGGGCCTGGGCCCAGGACCAGATCTCTTCGTTGCAGTCCACCAGGACTCGGCCTTCGTCGGCGAAGTGGAGCATGGGAAGGCGCTTCTTTCTGGTTCCGGAGACACGTTGCGATCCAGCCGCTGGCGGGCTGAGGCGCCATGTCCCCGCCGGCGCGGACCCTGTGGACCTACTGGACGTTGACGGGGGCGTTGGTCTCGGCGCTGATCTTGGCGGCTTCGATGACGGCCATGGTGTGGCGCACGGAGCGGGCGTTGGCGTCGGGCTGGCGGCCTTGGAGCACGCAGTCGGCGAACTCCTGCACCTGGTTCTTCATGCCTTCCTTGAGGGACCCTTTGACTTCGACGGGCTCGCCGTTGAGCAGCAACTGGTCGCCGCTGATGAAGAGGGAACCCTTGGCGCCCACGATGTATTGGTCTTGGGCGCGGGGCAGGCACACGACGCACTGGCTGATAACGCTGACGGCGCCGCAGGCGTGGGTGAGGATGGTGGTGTAGGCGTCTTTCTGGCCTTTGTAGAGCTCCGTGCTCTCGGAGCCTTGGGAGTAGACGCGGACCACGGGCGACTGGACGTACCAGGGCAGGATGTCGTATTCGTGGGGACCGAAGCAGAAGAGGACGCACACGCCTCCCACGGCGGGATCGAGGTACCAGTGCTTGGTGGGGCTGCCCGGCGGGGTGGGGTTGAAGTTGCTGAAGCGGCGGCGCATCATGTGGCCCACGGGGCCGATGACGCCGTCGGCGATCATCTGGCGGGCGAGGCGGTTGACGGGGTAGTAGCGCATGACCTGGCCGACCATGAGCAGCTTGCCCGCGGCTTCGCACGCGGCGATCATGCGGTCGCAGTCGGCTACGGTGAGGGCCATGGGCTTTTCGACCAGGACGTGCTTACCGGCTTTGGCCGCGGCCACGACCTGGTCGGCGTGAACGTTGTGGGGCGTGCACACGTGCACGGCCTGGATGCCGGGGTCGGAGAGAACGCTGTCGAGGTCTGTGCAGGCGCGTCCGCCGAACTCGGCGGCGGCGGCCTGGGCGCGGCCGGCGTCCAC
>CAYYEE010000518.1:0-3560 GCA_964470775.1 uncultured Planctomycetota bacterium
GCGTGGCGGCGCTGCTTGGCCTGCGCCATTCCATGGTCCGGCCGTCCGCGCCGGCCAGCTTCAGACGGGCGTGGTCCAGGCCCAGAGCCTCGGCGGTTTCGCAAAACGCGGCCCACAGGTCGCGCTGGCTGACGGCCGCTTCGATGCGCTGGACCCCGCTCTCGACGGCCAGTCTGGCCTCGTCCGAGCGCAGGCGTGTCTCGCGGTCCTGCAACACCCTGGTCCACAAATCGCGCAATCTCACGCCGCCGAGCATTCTCATGCATACGAACGCCACCACCACCAGCGCCCCCATCACCACCACGACGCCCTCGCCCCGGCCCACCGCGATGGAGAACGCCATCATGCCCAGTCCCACGCACACCGCGTACAGCGTCAGCACCACGCGTTTGTGGCTCAGACCCAGCGCCAGGAGGGCGTGATGGATGTGCTGGCGGTCGGCGGCCGAAATGGGCAGGCGCCTGGACCAACGCCGCAGGATGGCAAGGGTGGAATCGAAGATGGGGACGCCGAGCGCGATGACGGGGATGAGCAGGGCCACGGCGGTCTCGGCCTTGCGCGCCCCACGCAACGAAAGCGCCGCCACAAGGAAACCCAGCAACAGGCTGCCGCAATCGCCCAGAAAGATGCTGGCCGGGTGGAAGTTGAAGAGCAGGAACCCCAACAGCGCGCCGCCAAAGCACGTGAGCAGGAACGCGTCGGTCCATCGGCCCAGGTGAACGCACGTGAGCATGAGCGTCATGCACACGAAGAGGCACACGCCCGCGGCCAGGCCGTCCAGTCCGTCGAGCAGGTTGACGGCGTTCATGCAGGCGACGAACCAAAACAGCGTAAGCGGCAACGCCAGCGGTCCCAGGGAGATGGCCGGCGCGCCAAAGGGCAGGCTGATGCCGGGAATGGAGTAGCCCCCTGCCCAGGCGGCCAGGCCGGCCAGCGCTTGGAGAAGCAGCTTCCATCGAGGCCGCAAGCCGCGAACGTCATCCATCAGACCGGCGGCGAACGCGATGAGCGCGCCGGCGATCAGCCCCAGCTCCTCGGCGCCGCCAAGGCCGCGCAGAAAGGCGGAGTCTTCGCCGCGGAAAAGAGGGTAGATGTGCAGGAAGAAGAGCGTCGCAACGAGAAACCCAGCCAGCACGCCCGCTCCACCCACGCGGGGGATGGGCCGGCGGTGGACCTTGCGGAAGGCGTCCGGCTGGTCCACGATGCCCAGGCGCAGCCCGGCCTTGCGCGCCAAAAGCGTCGCCAGCGCGGCCACGGACAAAGCCAGCGCAAAAGCCAGAAGACAGGTCGTCATGTTCGCTCTGATCAGAATCGAGTCAGGAGGAAGCCCCCCCGGCTTGGCCGCTTGGCGCAAAAGCCGGCCGGGGCGGCCGCGCCCAGGCGTCCTGCGCAGAGGCGCGGCGCTGGGACAAACCGGCCACGGCTTCCGAAAGCCCGTTCCTCAGTTGGTCGGCCAGTTCCGCGGCCTCGGCCACCAGCGGCCGGTAACCGGCCGCGTGCCGCGTCTCCGGCGAAGGCGCGCCGCCAGCGGGTCTGGACCCCAACATGATCAGGAGCCGCCGCAACGCCTCGTCACGCGCGGCGCCGCGATTTTCATCCTTTGCCGGCCCGTACAAACGGCTGAGTTCCAGTTCCCCGATCGTCACGCCGTTGCAGCGAATGGCCATGCGCGCCCTCCAGCGGTCCTGGCCGGTCTCCGCGTCCGGCGGCCCCCAACGTTGCACGCCGCCATTGGCCAGGCGCAGGCTGGCCCGGTCAAAGCCCAGCGTCCCGGCCGCGCCACAAAACGCGGCCCAAGCCTCGTCCTGGCTTTGCGCGCGAGCCATGCGCGCCAGCGCGCGCTGCACTTCCACCTTGGCCGTGTCGGAGCGCCACCTGGCGTCGCGGTCCTCGATCAGCCTTGTCAGCACCCCGCTCACCCTCACGCCGCCAAAGACTCTCATGCACACAAAGGCCATGACGCCCAGCGCGCCGAACACAAGGACCGTAACCTCCAGCCCCCCCACCGCAACCAGCAGCGAAGCCGCGCCCAAGCCCACGGACGCGCCATACAGCGCCAGCACGACGTTGCGATGGCTGAGCCCCATGCTCAAAAGGGCCTGATGGATCTGCTGGCGGTCGGCGCCGCGCAAGGGCAGCCGCCTGGCCCAACGCCGCAACACCAGCACGCCCAGATCAAAAACCGGCAGCCCCAGCGCCACAAGCGGCGCCAGCAACGCCGCGCCCGACTGCTCCCGCTCGCAGCTTCGCAGCGACAAAGCGGCGACCAGAAACCCCAGCACCCCCGCCCCGCTGTTGCCCAGCGACACGGTGGCGGGATGGAAGTTGAAAAACAAGAACCCCAGGGCCGCCCCGCCCAAACATGCGCTGAGGAAAGCGGCCTCCATGCGCCGGAAGAACACGGCCTCCACGGTGACAGTGAGGCTGACGAACAAACACACGCCCGCGGCCAGCCCGTCCAGACCGTCCAACATGCTCACCGCGTTCATAAGGCCCAGGAACCACAGCAAGGTTGCCGCGTAGGCGAAAACCCCAAGAGACAGAGACGGCCCAAAGGGGTTGGAGATGTGGGTGACGACAAACCCCCCGGCCATGGCCACGCTAGCGGCCAACGACTGCCATAGCACTTTCTGCAACGGGGAGATGCGCCGAATGTCGTCCCACAGGCCGCCCGCGAGCGCCACAACCACGCCCAGAGCCAATCCCAGCAGATTGCGGGCCTGCAAGTCCGCCACAATGGGACCGCCCCTGAAAAACCAAACCCCCGCAAGCGGCGTCCAAAAGCCCAACGCAAGCACAGCCCCCCCTAACCGCGGGGCTCCCCTCAAGGCGGAACCCATGGCTGTCCGTGCGATCGCGTGCAACGCCAGCGCCATCGCCGCCGATGCCAGCGCAGCAAGCAAGAACGCCACCACGCAAGTGGTCATCCATGAACCCTATGATAAACTCGCCGACCCAGGGCACGCAGCCCTGGATAGCGCCCTGCCTCGCACCCCCCCCCCTTGCCCCTTATGGCTGCGGCTCGTGCGCTCCCTCCCTCCGGCTTTCAAGCCTCCAAACCTTCAGCTATTATAGCTTCTCAGGCTGCTTCGTCAAGGCGATAGCTTTGGGGAATTTCCTGCCGTCCGTGGCCAGGGACGCCAGTCGCGATGGGAACCCAACCCGCGGGACCCGCTTGGGCTGAAGCGCCCCCATCACGCCAAGAATCACGGATCGCAGTCTGTCCAGGCGGCGGAAGCCGGCTCAGCAGGGCCCGCGAGTCCGCGGAGAGCGGCCAAAAAGGCCCCCTCTCATCCCAGCGGCTCGGCCAAGGCGCCCCTTGCGCGCCAACGCGGGCGAAGGATGCCCTGTTCCGCCGCTGGTTCATCGACATCCTCGAAGGGACCAAGACCGAAGAGTACCGAGAGATCAAACCGTTCTGGGCGAAGCGCCTGTTCCAACACTACGACACGGTGACCTTTCGGAACGGCTACGCCAAGGATGCACCGCTGATGATAGTGGAGTTCAAAGGCGTGGAGACGAAGAACATCTATCATCCTATCAATCACAAGCAGCTGACG
>CAYYEE010000519.1:0-3535 GCA_964470775.1 uncultured Planctomycetota bacterium
CGCATTGTACCACAAATCGCAGCCAAATGCAACCTAAATTATGGCCAGATTAGTACGTGCTTCCCTACGGACACGGCTACCTCGGCTTTGTCCAGCTCTTCTACCCAGACGCGAGCATGACCTATGGCCCGTTGGAGATGCAACTGGCCTTCAGCCGCGACCTGCTTCATTGGCGTCGCGTCGGCGACCGCCAGCCCATCCTTCCGCGCGGCGCGGCCGGGAGCTGGGACCAGTCGCATGTCACCCTGTGCCCCTGTCCGCCCCATCCCGAAGGCGAAAGGCTGCGCTTCTGGTACGGCGGCAAGGACACGGAGCACTGGCAGCTTGGCATGGCCGCGTTGGGCACAGCCACCTTGCGGCGCGACGGGTTCGCGTGCTACGAAGCCGGCGAGGCCGGCGGTGTCGTCACCACCGCGCCGTTCGAGCTGTCGTGGGCGTTGCAGTCATTCTTCGTCAGCGCGGAAGCGCCGCGCGGCGAGGTGAGGATGGAGATCGTCGACGCGCACACCCTCCAGCCGCTGGAGGGCGCGACGCGAGAGGACTGCCGCCCCATCACGGGCGATGGCGCCAGACTCCCGGTCGTGTTCGGGCCGCGGCGCGGCTCCTTTGTCAGGCACACGGGCCGCGTCCGGTTCCGCTTCCATCTGCGCGCAGCGCGTCTCTACGCGTTCAAGGCCCCCAACTGCGCGCTTCCTCGATCATGACCTGCCGGAGGCGCGCTGAGCGCTGGCTTATGCGCGAACAGCAGGCCCCAACGGCACAATGTAGACCTGCGTCTTGCCGCTGGCGTCCGAGGTGAACAGCGCCATCCGTCCGCTTGGGCTGAACGAGGGGTGAACGTGACAGGGATGCCCCCCGGTGATGCTGGCGTTCGGCCAGCAGAGAATCTCGGACGAGCCCGTGGTCATGTCCACCAAGTACAATTCATTCTCGCCGGGGTCCTGGGAATCGACCAGGAGCCAGCGGTTGTCGCGCGAAACGCTGGAATGGCCGAGGCGGCGCGTGTCGGAACGGAAGTGCTCGCGGTAGTCACCGCCGCCGGCGTCGATCGAGCATACCCAGTTGGGGACCCAGCCGCCGACCGTCTTCTTGTGGAAGAAGAGACGCGCGCCGTCCGCGCTCCAGAACTCGTGCGTGGCGCGAAAGCCCGGCGGCGTGACCAGAAACGGCTCCGCCACTCGTGAGGCGTAGTCGAGCCTCCACGCCCTGGCTCGGCGCGCGCGGTCGCCTTCCCGCTTGTCCTGGTAATCGGGGTACACCGCAAAGGTCATCATATAGCCCGCGCCAGGACAGAACTGGACGTGCTGAATGTCCTCCTCACGGCGGAAGACCTCCTCAAAGGGCGTCCCATCGCAACCGGCCACGGCCACTCCGCCGCGCCCAAAGCGCGAGTCGCCGGCGGGACGTGTGTGCCAGCTGCAGCAGACCTTGCGGCCATCGCCCGAAAAGCCGGGAATGCCAGACAGAAAATCCCAGTCCGGACGTTCCGCCGACGCGACTCGACGGTCCTCCAACGTGTAGAGATTCGCCGCCCACAACTCTCGCCCCGCCGCGTCAACGTAGAACACCTCTTCCCCGTTCGGGTGGACGTTGAGGCCCAACATGGCGCAGCCCCGGGCTCCCGACAAATCCACCACGTCCCCAGTCCCGACCTCCAGCCTGTAGAGCCTGCTTCCACCATCGCGGTCGGAACAGAAGACGAGGTAGCGCTCGTCCCTGGAAAACGCCTGCGCGTACATGTACGCAGTGGACTGCATCCCTTCCCAGTCCGTCATCTGCCACACCTCGCGGCCGGTACGTGGGTCGGCGAATGTCCTGCGCCGGCAGTGAAGACGCGTGGAACTCGACATGCCTGTCTCCTGGAGATTGGGCGTCACAGAGGATGCCCGCCCATGGTCCCTGTCTAGCAAATCTTTGGCGTAAGTTGCGGACATCGGCCACGTCGTGCGGATTGAAAGTCTCCTTGCCCCATTATAGACGAAATCGAGACTTTTCGCAGGCGGGTGAACGGCGTCTCTGTCACAACCCGGGCGGCGCGCCGCCGACTTCGCGGCAGCACTCGACCGCGAATCGCGTCTGTTCCATGGTCCTGTCCGGATAGGCCGCCGCCATCAAGACCAGATGATCAGGCGGCTGCGCCTCGTGAACCATGCGATGGATGCGGGCGCGGACCGTGGCGCGGTCGTGGCCGGGCGCGGCAAGTTGCATGATGTCGGAGATGATCGTGATGCGGTCTCCCAGCAATCGCCGTCCGTCAGCGATCGAGACGTTGCCGACTGGGGGAACCGTGAAGGCGTGGACGGCGTCCATGCGTGTCTGGCGGTAGAGTGGGAGCAGGTCGCGGATCAGGCCGCAGGAATGATGGAAGTACAGCTTGCCTGCCGCATGAGCGATGTCAGCCCGGCTGTCGGTCAGCGCCAGGTTGCACGTCTCGAACATGGCGGGTGAGATGGCGGTGGTCGAGGTGTCGTCAACGCTCACCACCGCGTCAATGTCCGACTGAACGCCGATCGCGAGGCGTTTGAGGTAGTTGGCCTCCATCACGCCGAAGCAGTCCATCAGCTCCCGCGGCGCGTCGGCCCAGAGATAGGCCAGCGTGGCCACCCCCGAGTAGACGCGGTACATCATGCCCAACGGCGTGCCGGCCATAGCCCCCAACACCAGGCCATCGTCGCCGACAAGCTTTCGCCGCTGGCGCGTGAGCTCGGCCCCCTCCCTGTCCAGCTCAACGACCTCATCCTCGAAGATCGCGGCAAGGGCGGGAAGGTCCTCCGGCCCCTTCACCATGTGCTCCGTGCGGTTGCTGGACACCGCGCCGCCCGGATCCCGGCGCGTCGCCACGACCTCGCGCAGATCGCCCATGGGGGTATGCCAGACGCAGGTGGTCATGTCCCCGTCGTCATAGCTTTCCACGGTCACGTTTCGGCGGCGGACGCGCACGGCTGGCATGCTGAACCAATCCATGATTTCGAGCCCCAGGTAGCGGGAGTACGTCACGGTCGCCGTGTCTCCCCACTTCACCTCGCCCAAGGCGGCCGACAGTTCCGGATCCATGCCTTCGCGGCTGGGCTGATTGTAAGGATCACAATGCCCCACCACTGGAACCCAGGAAGGGATCACGTGCCGGAAGACGCTCAACAGGTTCTCGCGCCGAGTCACTATATGCCTTTGCTCAATGTCGGAGCCGGCCGCTGGGCATGAGGGCCGCACTCCATGCGGACTCCGCCTCGATAGGCTGATTCATCGCACGTGACCGCGACCACCTCCGACCTGTACGCGTCCGCAAGGGATTGAAAGGGAGCGTCGCCGCGCGCCATGCGTTCGAGAAAATCGTTGCGGTATCCCAGCATGTCGTGGAACAGCCGACCCCTGTCCGGCCGGTCGGAGTAATCGAGCACGCGATGCAGCTCCGGCTTGAGGGAGTTGCTGCCGCGGGGCTGCGCCACGTAATGATAGACCTGAATCTGGCTCCTCCAGGCTTCCATCACCAGTGAGCCTTTCGTGCCTGTGATGCACCAGGTCAAGCGGTGTCCCG
>CAYYEE010000520.1:0-3530 GCA_964470775.1 uncultured Planctomycetota bacterium
CCTCGAACAGTCCGGTATTGCGGCTGATCAACCCGTTCCTGTCGATTATGGCGGTAATGCCCGTATTGGCGGCCCTGACCAGCGGAACGCGGTTCTCAACCGCCCGGAACACGGCCATGGAGAGATGCTGATAGGGGAAGCCCACGATGGCGCAGTCGGCAAAGCCCCATTCGCGCAGCGCCATCAGGTCGCGCCGGCGGTGATGCCAGCTGAACTGGAGGCTGCGCGCGAAAGTGTGCGCGCCAAAAAGGCCGATGTGGTCCAGGGGCTTGGCCGCCCGCAGGAACGCGCGTGCTGTGTCATGCTCCGCTTTGGTGGCCAGCAGGCCCATGGGGAAGCTCTCGGGCGGGGTGTCTTTGTCGAACGGAAAGTAGGTGAACCGGCTCTCGATCGACTCGCCGGGCTTGCCGATGACGACCTCCGGGAACGGTTCCAGCGTCAGGGCGCCCTTCTTCTCATTTCGGCCGCCGTACGATGTCCACGTAAAGTGGATGGGGACCTTCTTCTTCTCGAAAGTCATGAACAGGCCCTGCCCGTTCTTGAAGTCCTCCACCATCCAGAAGCCTTCGTGGGTGCGGAACCAGTGGTCCCACCCCCAGCCGACGCGAATCTTGCGCACCTGAGCGCCTTCGCCTGGGGAAAGCACGCAGGCGGCGTCCCCGAACTTGTCCTCGGAGGCGTAGCTGTAGGGGTGCCACCGAAGCCAGAGCCGGCGTGGGTGGTCCGCTATGTTGGTGAGGCGGATGCGGACCTCCATCTCGGCGCTGTCGGGTCTGATGATGTGCCAGCGTTCGACGCGCTGCTCCAAGGTCTGGCCCACGACCTTGATGGCCTTGGCGCCCTGGCTCGCGTCCTCGAACGTCACGGCGTAGGGCTGCCACAGCATGTGCTTCTCCTGCGGGTCGGTCGGCGCGTCGTAGGTCCAGTCCTTCCATCCCCACCCCACGACCTTCTGCGTCTTGCCGTCGACCTCCTTGCGATAGACGTCTCCAGCGACGTGATTGACGCCCGTCTTTTTGTTAAGGAACTCAACGACCGCGCCGCCGGGGTCGTCAATGACCGCCACGCGGATCAGCGCATTCTCCAGAATCCAGCGCTTCTGGACGACTTCTTCCTTGCCGACAGAGAACTCAACGTCCTTGACTTCGGACTGCACCTGCGCGGGCGCAACCCCCGCGGCCAAGGCGACCGTCACCGCCGCAACGCACAGACCTGAAAGCAAGCGCATGGCACTCCCTCCGCGAGAAGCGTCCCGTGGAAACCGCGTCAGATAATGACCTCAAACCCCGGCCGCAATCCGGCCTCGGCCATCAGCCCAGAGACATCCATCTGCTGGTGGGAGACGGCCGACTCGTCCGCGGCGAAGCACAACATCGCGCTCAGATACCCGGCCTCCAGCGTGGCGGGCGCGGGCGCGGAAGGGTCTTCCATCATGCGGACAAAGGCTTCGGCGTGGAGGCGGTTGGCGCCGGCGTGGCCTGAGCCGTCGTCCACCATCTCGACGCGCTCCCACTGGCCAGTCGAGTAGCGCAGCAAGGATATTGCGTTCGACTCGACCTTGCCCTGGATCGTCCCGCGCGTGCCTACGATCTTCAGATGGCGGCCGCAAACGTCACCCGCGCCCGAGAAGTCCAGCGTCAGGCTGGCCATGACGCCGTTGTCATACTCGATTTGAACGACCTGATGGTCGAAGATGTCGTGGCCGTTGTTGTAGATGCAGGCAGAGTTGTCGCGGACGAACTTGTAGAGCAATCCGTCATTGGCGCGCTTCACCATGTCCGGGTGCTCATACTTGGCCGGAGGCAAGTAGTAGCTGCACTGTCCAGTGATCTTGCAGTCCTCGCAGCGCGCAGGCAGGGACGGGTTGGGCAGGAAAGTCTTCACGCCGGCGACCGAACTCAACCATTTGGGCTGCCCGCCGGCCATCCAAGAAAGCATGTCCATGTCGTGACAGCACTTCTCCAGCATCGCGCCGCCGCTGGTCTTCTGGTAGCGCCGCCAGTCGCTGCGGAACATGACAGAAGTGGTCAAGACGTGCGGAATCTCGTCGGCCTGGATGGTGACTACGTCGCCGATGGCTCCTTCGTCAATCCACTTGCGCGCCTGCAGATAGAACGGCATGGAGCGCATTACGAAGCCGATGACAAGCCGCGCCTTGTATTTGCGCTTGGCCTCCAGCAGGCGGCGGCACCCCTCCGCGCTCTCGGCGATGGGCTTTTCGAGCGCGACGACGGCTCCCCGCTCCATCAGCGCCACGCCAGGCTCAACATGCTGGTGATTTGGCGTGGTGATCACCGCGCCATCGATGTCGGGCGTTTTGTCCAGCATCGCGCGCCAGTCGTCGAACTCGGGGACCAGACCGACCAGACTGTTGAGACCAAGAAACACGCGCCTGTTTCCGGGATTGGGGTCGGCCACGCCCACAACGTCGAACTTCTCCTTGACGCCGTACATCGTGTAAGCGTTGGCCCGCCCCCCTGCGCCGATAATAACGACCCGCTTGCGTTTGCTCACAAAAGCCTCCAAGAAGACGATGTCTCTGATCGCGCGACAGGGCGCCATGCCAGCGGCGCCTGGCGTGACGGGTGAATGGCGGCCCGTTGAAAAAGACACCACGTCGGCGGGGACATGTTGCGGAAGCCCGCCAACGGCGGGATCGCAACGTGTCCCCGGAACAGACGCGACATTTTCAACAGGCCGTTAGGGCTTGAGGGCCATGGACGCTTCGCTGGGCGCGAACCACCGCCCGGGTTCGATGCTGAGAGTGATGTTGGCCACGGGGTGAACGTAACGAACACTAAAAAGCAGCCAAGCGCCCTGGGGCCCGATCTCGCACTTCATGGATTCGCCCTTTTCCGTCGAGGCCAGCGTCTTGCCGTCGTCGAGGACAACGCGGCCCGCGCCGGCATGAGGTTTGAACTCGAAGGTCTCGGGCTTGTCCCCGCGCGAGCGGATAAAGAATCGAGAGGGCGTGTGCTGGGACCAGTAGCCGACGTGATAGACCTCCGGGAGGCTGGTCAACGGGACCAGGAGGCTGGACTTGGCGTCGCCGGCCTTGACAAAGATGACATACTCGCCGGTCTTCCCGTCTTTAGGGATATTCAGGATCCACGGCGCATGGGAACCTTCGGGCGCGCGTGTATCGGCGATCAGCTTCTTGTCCGGCCCGTAGACCTTGATGGGGACTCCGCCCTTCTCCACTTTTCCGACGATATTGACGTCAAAAGGCTCGTCCTTGTCCTTGCGGACAATGCAGCGCATCCATCCCGCGTTCTTGGCGTCACAGGCGGGCATGGGCTGCGAAGAGGCGAGACTGGACAGCGAGATGGCGCCGCCGGCGTTGGCCACGGCATACATCACGCGCGGCAGATAGAGCAGGTAGTCGGGTATCGCGCAGAACGCCATCGCCTGGCGCTTCTGGGCGCGGAGGTCGCGCGCCTTGCTGCGCATGAGCGTGACGTTGGCGGCCAGCCAGGCGTCCGCATGGGCGTTGCTCTTTGGGTCGAGGATGGAGGCCAGGGCGAAGTTCT
>CAYYEE010000521.1:0-3523 GCA_964470775.1 uncultured Planctomycetota bacterium
CGATCCCGCCGTTGGCGGGCTGAGGCGCCATGTCCCCGCCGACGCGGTGTCTTTCGCAACGGGCTGTTCGAGTCCTGAGACACCCGCCGGGGGGGTGATGACGGAATCCAACGGCAAATCCAAAGGCCTGAAGGTGACGGACGCGCTGAACGGACTCATCGCGTTCGCGAACCGCCTGGCGGCCGAAGAGGACGTGACCGGCGAGACGCTGAAGGAGGTCTTTGGCCTGCGCGAGCGTCTGGTGGAGCCGGTTTGCCGGTTTTTGGAGAAGAAGGGGCTGAAAAAGGGGGCGGGGCACGTGATGGAGCTGTACCGGGCTGTCGAGGAATACGCGGTGTGTTTCAACGTGGAGCCTGGGCGGCGCGAGGAGCGGCGGACGCAGATGGACGTGCGCAAGCGGCTGGTGCGGCGGAGTCTGCTGTCGGAGCGGGACCACGAGGGCGAGGAAGAGCGTCTGCTGGACGATATCCGGCGGTGGCAGTGGAAGACCACGCTGGACGCCAACGGGCGGATCGCGTTCGCCACGGGCAGCGGGGCGGCGGTGCCCGGGCGGGGCAGCATCATCCAAGAGGTGGGGCCGCAAGTGATCGAGCAGGCGACCAAGGCGCAGAGGCCGTATTCGGACGACGCGCGGCCGCGGGACCTGCGCAACGAGCCGGGCGGGATGGTGAACATCCGCGGGGCGAAGCGTTTGATCGTGGTGGGCGACCTGCACGGGCGCTATGACAACCTGGAAGCCATTCTCGGGGACAAGAACAATCTGAAGAGCGTGATTGACGGGGAGGCGCATCTGGTGTTCATGGGCGACGCGGTGCACCCGGCATCGTCGAAGCTGAACACGGACAAGCACTACGAGGATTCGTTCGCCGTGATGCTGCTGATCATGAGTCTGAAGGCGGAGAATCCGTTCAACGTGCACTATTTGCTGGGGAACCACGACAACGCGCACGCGGGCGGGGCGCCGGTGGGGCGGGCGGCGGTGCGGCAGGACGCGACGTTCGAGAGTTTCATCCGGCGCAAGGTGCACGCGTCGGTGTTGAAGCGGTATCGGGAGTTTGTGCTGAACTGCCCTGTGGCGGTGAGGGCGTTCGGGGCGGAGGGGGCGATCCTGATGGTGCATGCGACGCTGTCGGACCGGATTCTGAACGAGGCGGGTTACATCAACATTTTCATGCAAGGGCGCCGGAGCAAGGCGATCGAGGAGCTGCTGTGGAGCCGGGATTTCAACCCGGAGCGGATCCGCAAGCTGGCGGGGCGGGCGGGGTGCCGGCTGGTGATAGGCGGGCACACGGTACCCACGCGCGACCGGGCGGTGAAGTACGGGTTTGAGGCGATCCGGCCGCCGGCGTTCGGCAAGGCGGGCGACGTGCAGCTTATCCTGGCGGCGCAGAACGACCTGTTCGGGTATGTGGACGTGGATTTGACGCGGCCTGTGCCGGAGTCGGTGACGCGGCTGGCGGCGCCGGACGGGCGGGGCGCTTGCCGGGCGCTGGTGGCGGCGCGGGCTTCGGACGCGCCCGGCGCCGAAGAGGCGCTTGGCGACGACGAGACGGCGTAGGGAGACGCGGCCGCGCCTTGACGCGCCGGAGGCGCGGCGCAGGCTAGGCCTCCAGACCCAGCGCGTGAAGCAGACCCCTGCGGTTGGCGGTTTGGATGGCGAGGCCAGGGCGGGCGTTGGCTTCGAGGACGACGGGGCCGCGACGTTCGTCGAGGACGATATCCACGCCGACATAACCGAGCTCGAGGGCGCGGCTGAGGCGGGTGGCGGTTTCGAGGATTTGGGGCCAGGAGGGGATTTGGACGCCGGCGATGGGGCGGCCGGTGTCTGGGGCGAGGTCAACGGGCTGGCTGGCGAGGACGCCGCCGAGGGTAACGCCGGTGGCCATGTCAACGCCGGCGCCGACGGCGCCCTGGTGGAGGTTGGCGCGGCCGCGGGACTGGCGTGTGGGGAGGCGCAACATGCACATGACGGGCTCGAAGCGGCAGACGATGACGCGGATGTCGGGGGTGCCGCCGAAACAGACGCCGTTGAAGACGGGGTGGGGGCGGATGCGTTCTTCGACGATGGCGCAGTCGGCGTGGCCTTCGAGGGAGTAGAGGCCGGAGAGGATGCTGGAGACGTGGTAGCGGGCGTCGTCGAGGGTGAGAGAGGAGCCGCTGGAGGTGGCGAGGTCCTGGCCGTTGCGGCCGGCGATGACGAGGACGCCGCGGCCGGCGGCGCCGCGGCCGGGTTTGATGACGAACTCGGAGTGGTTGTCGAGGATTCTGTCGAGGTGGGCGATTTCGCCGAAGCGGCGGATGATGGCGTAGGTTTGGGGGGTGGGGACGCCGCGGGCGTGGCAGATTTCCTTGGTGATGGCTTTGTCGTCGACGCGGGGATAGAGGGCGCGGGGGTTGAGGGGCATGAGGAGGCCGGCGTTGCGGCGGTTGATGCCGAGGACGCCGGCGCGGCGGAGTTCGGAGGGCCAGGCCCAGAGGCGGCGGGGGCGCCAGGTCATTGGGGGGGCTCCTCGCGGCGGACGAGGGCGAGGCCGCGGAAGCGCCAGAGTTCGCTGATGCGGTAGCCGGTGTAGCGGCCGACGAGAATGAGGAGGGCGGCGACGAGGAACTCGCATTCGGGGAAGCGCAGGAAGAGCCAGGCGAGCGAATCCCACTGTATAACGGCGAAGCAGGCGGCGGCGACGACGGCGGAGCCGGCGAGGACGCGGAGGGCTTCGCGGAATCCGTCTTCGTCCCAGGTGACATGAAAGCGTTCGACGGTCATGGTGAGGATGACCATGGGGAGGAGGGCGGCGCGGGCGGTGGGGGTGAGGCCATAGAAGTCGAGGGCGGAGATGGAGAGGGCCATGCCGAGGACGATGAGGGTGAGGATGACGCTGAGGCGCGGGACGAGGAGGAGGTGGAGGCGGTCGATCCAGCGGCGGGCGGCGAGGCCGCCGAAGATGAGGACGCCGGCGACGACGAGGCCGGTGCGGAGGTCGGAGTTGACGAAGGCGAGGGCGAGGAGGGCCGGGGAGAAGGTGCCGAAGGTGGGGAAGCCGACGACGTTGCGGAAGAGGGCGGTGACGAGGGCGCCGACGGGGAGGAGGAGGATGAGGCCGAGGGTGCGCTGGGCGCCGGGGGAGAGGCGGGCGAACTCGAGGATGTGGATGGGGCGGCGGGAGCTGGGGGCGATGGCGCCGGGGGGGCTCTCGATTTCCTCGATGCGGAATCGGGAGAAGGCGAGGGCGGCGCCGGCGTCCCAGACGATGGTGTCGCCGTCGCGGCGAACGGGGATGTAGTGGGGAGGGAGGGCGCCGGCGTATCCGCCGAGGACGTCGTAAGGGACCCACTGGCGGTCGACGCAGGCTTCGACCCAGTGATGGGGGCTGGTTTCGCCTTCGGCGTCAAGGAGGAAGCCGGTGACGAGGCGGGCGGGGAGGCGGGCGGCGCGGCATATGGCGAGCATGGCTCTGGCGCGGCCGAGGCTGCTGCCGCGCTTGGCGCGCAACCAGTTGTCGGCGTTCGGCCGCGGCGCCTTGAA
>CAYYEE010000522.1:0-3522 GCA_964470775.1 uncultured Planctomycetota bacterium
CGAGGCCCGCCGCGCCTTCTCCCGGGCCTTGGACAACGCCGGCAACAACATCGCCGCCAGAATCGCGATGATCGCCACCACGACCAGAAGCTCGATCAACGTGAACGCGGCCGGAAACCACATGAACGACCGTGATGCCCTGCGCATGGCACTCCTCCTCTCCCAGGCCGCGGCGCGGCTCACGCCGAACGGCCCGACCGTCTGTCTAGTCCTGACGTCTGCCGAACTCTAGCCTCCCGAATGCGCTTGTTTCCTTGAATCCCTGAAGGACCTGCGACCAGGCGCTGATCTCCGGTTCAACCCGACGGTTGCGGCAGAAGTTGGCGCGTCTCACGTCTCCGGGCCTGGGCGGTCCGCCAAGCAACTCCCAGGGAATGGCCACCTCCGCCGTCCAGCCTTTCTCGCCGACTCGCGTCGCGCTCCGCCACTCGCCGCTCCAGCGCGCGTCCTCGCCTGCTGGCCCGGTCGCCGCGTCCCACTGCGCGTTGGCCGGGTTCACCATGAAGTGCCGGTACACGTCCGGGCCTGCCCCCGTGGAGACGAACACCTCAACCACATCGCCCTTCCAGACGTCGTCGTCTTTGCGGTCGCCGATCACGATCATTCGATCCGGGAACGGCTCCTGGCAATCGAATGCCACGTAGAGGCTCTTCTCATCATACACCATCCGTACGACCGTCCCAGCGAAAGGACGTTCAGCGCCGCTCTTGCCGGCGGCGAGAAACGGCTCCAGCGGCGGGACGCGCTTCCACGCTTCATCATCAAGGCGGCCGTCCAAGGACGGGGGCGCCGTTTGTCCCAGCGGCAAAACGGAGGCGCTCCGGCGCGTCAGCCCGGCGCCTGTCGCGGCGCGCGCTTGTTCCTGCCCTCTCCGGACCTTGGCCATCAGTTCCTCGACGTTCACCGCCGGCGCTGGACCGCTCGGCGCCGCACGCCGCGCCTTGGCGATGGCCTGCCGCGTGGCCTCGCTCACGGGCGTGCGCTTGTCGGGCGTTGGCTCTCGCCACCACTCCGACAAGTCCGTGTAGTACCACGCGTACTCGTCCGTCACTCGCAGCGACTGCCAGACCTTCCACTCCAGCAGTCCCGCTCTCTCCTCGGGTGTCAGATACCTGCCCGGCGTGTCAACGTCCGTCCCCGATCCGTCCGTCCACGCGTGCCAAATGGCCTGCGCCACCTGCGTCTGCCGGCGGTACTTGTCCCGAATCTCCGGCGCCAACAAGTTCTGCGCGCGCGCCTTGAGAAGGAAGTACCCACGCAGATAATCGTGCTCGTTCTTGTAGTAGTAGGCAGCCTCGTTCCCGTCTACAAGGACCGCCTCAGCGCCCAGACCGTCCAGAAGGCCGGCGGCGAACGGAGCCATCAGGCCATAGGCGTCCTGCGACAGAAGGCGATCAACACGTGTCGGGTCCGCCTCATCCAGCAGGTCCGGCTGGTAACAGGCCCAGTAGCTGAGCAACCAGTAGCAGAACAGCCGCACGTCGGGCTTCTCCTGCTGCAGCGCCTGGATGAACTGAGCCCCTCGCTGGCGGACCTTGGCCGCCACCTGCGCGAACGGCCGCGAGGCGTGCAGGCGGTACTCCCAAGGGCTGACTCCGTAGGGCTCGGTGTCGAAGACAATGCCTTTGAGCCGGCCCGCCTTGACCGCGCGGCCCGCCAACCGCAAGTTCCCGGCGATAGCCGTCCAATGCGCGTCATTAAACCAGTCCATGCCATCGTGATTGGCGCAGTGGAGGGTGATGAAGTTGTCGGTGAAACTTCCCCACTCGATCCTGCTCAGGTCCTTGTCAATGACCGCCTGAACCTCCGCCTCCGGCCACGGCCGCGTATCAAAGGCGTTCGTGAACCGCTCGTCGAGCCGAAACATGATCCCATCAAACGGCTGCCGCTCCATCCGCCGGATATTGGCGCGAACGAAGCCAGGCGTCAGACCGTTCGTGTCCCATCCGCACTTGATCAGTTTGGTCTGGACAAGGAACGAGGTCGCCTCCCGGACCGCCTTCGGCTCCTCGGCGCTCTCAACGGAAAGTCCATCGAACCACGCCTTGCCTCTTCCACCGGCCTTCAACACCCAGAGCCTCAAGTGAAAACTCGCCCAGCCGCTAGATTCCGGCTTGAAGAACAGACTTACAGTCTTCCATTCATCCGACCGGCCGCACTTCACCAGGTCGAACCGTTCGTGCCTCGCTCGCGCCTCGTCGTACCATCCAAGGAAGGCGAAGACCTCCGCGTCCTCAAGCCCCTCCGTCCGGTACGACAAGGTGACACGGTAGTCCTGACCCGCCTTGATGGCAAAAGGCCTGGTGGCCACGCCCACCTGCTCCGACACCGCGCTGGCCGTCACGTGCAGCTTCTGCGACCTGGCATCCGCCTTGAGACCTGCGTCCAGCGAACACGCCAACGTGATGTTGGGATTACCGACCAGTTCAAGCCCGTCCGCAACGCCATCGCCGTTCGCGTCGCCCGCAAAGCGCTCCTCGAAGTCAACACCTCCCACCGCCGCTCGCACCATCAGGAGCAGCAAAGCGGACAGGGCGAAATGGACGCCGATCGGCTTCATGTCATCTTCCATCAACGGACGCAGGAACGGCATGACCCGGGGCGCCGGACGCCGCCCCCCGCGTCCCTCCGGGCGGGGCGGATGAGGCCCTCACGTCCAGCCGAGGCTGCACCTTCTCCACCCGCGCCGACCCGTCATAGCCCCTGATGCGCTCCACCAGAAACTCCACGGCCCGCTTTGCCACGTCTTGCACAGGCCAAGCCACGCTCGTCAGCGGAATCGGCAGATACTCAATGCCTGGCAGCCCCTCTGCCCCGACGAGCGAAATGTCATGGGGCACGCGGACGCCCTCTTCCGCGCAAGCGCGCATGGCGCCGATGGCCAAAGGGTCGCTTAGGAACGCCAGCCCCGTGAACCGGCCAGGCGCCAGCAGCCCGCCTTTGGCCAGTTCATAACCCGTCCGGTAGTAATCCCCGACCTTGGTGAAATGGACGACCTGCCCATCGTCATGCGAGATCCCAGCCTCGTCCAACGCCCGGCGGAACCCCTTGACGCGTTCGCTGATGTACCAGCCGTCGCCCTTGGAAATGACGTAGCCGATGCGCCTGTGTCCGAGACTCGCCAGGTGGTAAGCGGCCAGGTAACCGGATCTCTCGCGGTCAATGTACACCTGGTCAATCTCCAGCCCCTCGGCGTAGTCCATCCCCACCACCGGCGTGCCCCTGGCCTGAATCGCGCGCAAGCCATCGATCAACTCAGGGAACACCGCCTCAGAGGCCAGAATCCCCTCGGGACGCAGGCTCATCACGTCATGCAGCCACTCCGCGGTACGGCCCGATGCCCAGGCGAGCTCGAAAAGGTGCGCTCGGTATCCGCTGGCCGTAACAGCCCGCGCCGCCGCGTGCTGGCGCATCTCGCGCACCGGAAAACTGGCCGTCGCTCCCACAATCGCCACCAGACCGGTCCGGCCCCGCTTCAGCGAACGCGCCAAGTGGTCTGGGGCATAACCCAGCGAATCGGCC
>CAYYEE010000523.1:0-3514 GCA_964470775.1 uncultured Planctomycetota bacterium
GAGGATATCCTGGCCATGGTGTCGCTGGCGGAGCGGGTTTCGGCCTTGGGCAAGACATGCCGAGGCAAGGCGGCGCTGGTGAGCATGAACATTGCGCCCTTTGTGCCCAAGCCGCACACGCCTTTCCAGTGGGAGCCGATGATCACGTTGGAGCGCATCAGGGAGATCCGCTCGCTTGTGCTTTCGCGCGTGCGCAGCCGCTGCGTGGACGTGAAGTTCCACAGGCCGGAAAGGAGCTTTCTGGAGGGGGTGTTCAGCCGTGGGGACAGCCGTCTTGGCCGGGTGTTGCTGGAGGCGCGGGGGCGGGGGCGGTGGTTCGACGCTTGGGACGAGCAGTTCGACTTTGGCTCGTGGATGGAGGCATTTGGCGCGGCGGGAGCAGACGCGGGGGCCTATGCCTGCCGGGGCCGGGGTCTGGACGAGCCGTTGCCCTGGGCGCATATTGCGGCGGGTCCCAGCGCGGAGTTCTTGCTCAGGGAGCGCGAACGGGCTCTTAACGGGGTGTTGACGCCATTCTGCCGAGAGGCTGGCTGCCAGGGGTGCGGCCTTCCCAGATGTGGCTGGCGTGACGAGGTTTGACTACCAGCGCGGTCGTGAATAGAATGATTCTCGCAGGCCTTTGCCAGGGAAGTGGGATTCTCTTCGAGGGATGGCGCGGTAGATGGGCTTGAGGCAGGAAGAAGCTGATCGGGAGTTCGCTCGCCAGGCGGTTGGTGAGAAGCGGCTTACTTCCGCACAGATGGAAGAATGCAGGGGCGCGCAGATGGGGCTTGCCGACCGGGGGATCCAGAGGGCGTTGCCGGCGCTGACCTTTGAGCTGGGTCTGCTCCCCAAGCCGGTGATCGAACAGCTGATCCGGCACGTGATCCGCCGGGTAGGGCCTATTCAGGTGGGGGGGTATGACCTGACGCAGCAAATCGGCCGGGGGGGGATGGGTATTGTTTTCAAGGGCAAGCAGTTGCGCATGGACCGGACGGTGGCGGTGAAGCTGCTGCTGCGTTCGAGCATGACGGATGTCATGGTGGAGAAGTTCCGGCACGAGTGCCGTCTTTCGGCGCGGTTGCGCCACCACAACCTGGTGGCGTTGATCGAGTCTGGGGAGTCGGACGGGTGGCACTTCATGGCCATGGAGCATGTGTGCGGGTGTACGCTGGCAAAGCTGGTGGAGGAGAAGGGACCGCTGCCGGAGGCGGACGCGGTGGAGATCTGCGCCAAGATTGCGGACGCGCTGCACCACGCTCACCAGAACGGGATTATCCACCGGGACGTAAAGCCGGCGAACGTGATGATCGGCGCGGATGGCGAGCCGAAGTTGTGTGATTTGGGGCTGGCTCAGGCGAGAGACGTGGACGAGACGCAGATGAAGGCCAATGGCCTGACTGTGGGGAGCCGGCGCTACATGTCGCCTGAGCAGGTGCGCGGCATCGGCCATATGGACCTGCGCACGGACATTTACTCGCTCGGCCTGACGCTGTTCTTCGCGTTGACCGGCAAGCCGCCTTTCCGCGATGTGCATCAGAAGTATGTGATGCTCGAGCACCTGAAGGGCCAGCTTCACTGGCCGGCCGAGGCTGGGGCGAAGGTGTCGGACGACGTGTGCTGGACCGTGATGCGCATGGCGGCGCCGAACCCCGCGGACCGGTATAACAGCGCCCAGGACCTGGCCAGCGATCTGACGAACCTGGCGAAGCGCCTTCGCGAGCGCGGTCCGCGGGAGGAAGTCAGCAAGCCCTTGCCGTCTATTCTCCCGGACGCCAGAGATAAAGATACGCCGGGCTCATCCGTTTCGTGAGCACGTTGAGTCCTTCGCGGATGGCCGCGTCCCAATTCTCGGGCTGGGCGCCGGCGCTGGCTTCGGCGTAGATGTTGGAGTAGGGGTCCTTTCCCCGCCGATAGAGGACGACGTCCGCGGACGTGATATTCGCCAGCTGTTTGGCTTCCTCAATGGCATCGTTCAGATATCCGATCCGGTCGACCATTCCGAGCTTGAGCGCGGTGGCCGCGTCAACGACCCGGCCGTCCTTGATCGCGTTTAGGTTCTCCTCGGTCATGCCGGGCCGGCCGGCGCGCACCACGTCCACGAACCGGCTGAACATGGCGGTGTTGATGCCCTGGAGCACGCGCCGCTCGTCCGGGGTCATGGCGCGCGTCATGGAGCCGATGTCCTTCATCTCTCCGGACTTGACGACCACGGGCTCGACGCCGACTTTGGCGAGCAGGTTCTTGACGTTGAAGTATTCCATGATGACGCCTACGGAGCCGGTGAGCGCGGTGGGGCAGGCGTAGATGCTCTGGCTGGCTGTGGCGACGTAGTAGCCGCCCGAGGCGCCGACGCTGAGGATGGAGGCGACGACGGGCTTGCCGGTGGAGGCGCGGAAGTCGCGGATTTCGCGGTGGATGATGTCGGAAGCGGTGACCTCGCCGCCGGGGCAGTTGACGCGGAGGACGACGGCCTTGACGCGCCAGTCTTCGGCGGCGCGGTCCAGCCGTTCGCGCACGTCGGCGATCGTGGTGCAGTAGCCGCGGAAGAGCGATCCGGCGTCCTCGCTGGCCAGAAAGCCTTTGACGTCAATGATGGCGACACGGTTCGTCTCGAACCAGGCGGGAGAAGAGGCCACGACCACGGTCTCGACGTCCGGTGTTCCAAAGCCGGCGACGTAGACGCACCCTGGCGCGGCGCACACCAGCGCCAGCAGACCCACAATCAGCAGCCAACGCGTTCCGCGTCTGGTTATCATATGTTCTCTCCATGCCTGGCGCCGACACCATTCGCTACGATCCTGCTATTCTATGCGGTTAGCAGCCTGTTGAAAATGTCGCGTCTGTTCCGGGGACACGTTGCGATCCCGCCGTTGGCGGGCTGAGGCGCCATGTCCCTGCCGACGCGGTGTCTTTTTCAACGGGCCGTTAGGGGTGGCGGGTCAAAGAGGGGCTGTTTTGAACGGGCAAACGGAAGGGGCGGAAGCGGCGGAAGAGCTGCGGCAGAGGCGGAGGACGCCGGGGCCGGGCGTCAGCCGGGACTGCGGCGGGCAGGGCGCGCCGCGGCGGCTGGCGAGGCGGCCAGGAGTTGCGCGATTTTCGAGCGGTTGGGACGGCCGATGACGCCGCGCTCGGTGATGAAGGCGGAGATGAGTTGCGCCGGCGTGACGTCGAAGGCGGGATTGCGGACCTTCACGCCGGGCGGGGCCACGGCGCGTCCGGCGACGTGGGTGACCTCGGCGGGGTCGCGTTCCTCGATGGGGATCTGGGCGCCGCTGGGGATGGCAAGGTCGAAGGTGGAAGAGGGGGCGGCGACGCAGAAGGGGATGCGGTGGGCGCGGGCAAGCAAGGCGACACCATAGGTGCCGATCTTGTTGGCGGTGTCGCCGTTGGCGGCGATGCGGTCGGCGCCGACGATGACGCGCTGGATGCGGCCTTCGCTCATGATCTTGGCGGCGGCGTTGTCGCAGATGAGGGTGACGTCGATGCCGGCGCGGCTCAGTTCCCATGCGGTGAGGCGGGCGCCCTGGAGCAG
>CAYYEE010000524.1:0-3509 GCA_964470775.1 uncultured Planctomycetota bacterium
TGCGCCAGCACATCGAAACCGCGCGTTCCAACCCCAACGTCCTTTACTATTATCTCGCCGACGAGCCCGAATGCCGCCACCTGTCCCCGGTCTATCTCAAGTGCCAATACGATTTCGCCCGCCAGCTCGACCCCTATCGCCCTGTGATGATCGTCACGCGCGACCCCGCCCGCTACACCGCCTGCGCCGACATCCTCAACCCCCACTCCTATCTTTCGCCCTTCGTGGACCCCTCCGGCCGGCGCCGGCTTAACAACAGCCCCCTGCTCATCCGCTCCCACATCCGCGCCGTCCTCGAAGCCGGCGGCCGCCGCATCGCCCCCTGGCACACCCCCCAGATGTTCAGCTACGCCTCGGTCAACAGCCAGGCCGACCACCCCAACTTCGACGAACACATCCTCGCCGTCTTCGCCGCCGTCGCCAGCGGCGCCAAAGGCATCACCCCCTTCACCTACCGCTCCCTGTTCAGCAGCTATGACCTCCGCATCGGCGCCCCCTACGTCTACGAACTCCTCGAAGAACTCGAACCCTTCCTCATCTCCCCCCAGCCGCCCGTGCCTCTCACCGTCCAATCCCCCGACGACGCCGCCCAAGTCATGCTTCGCCAGGACGGCGGCCGGCTGCTCCTCATCGCCGTCAACCTCACCGACCACCCTGTCGCCGCCGAGATCGCCTCGCCCGGCCTCAAATCCGTGACCACCCTCCACGCCTACCGCGCTCCTGGCCAGACCCGCGTGTCCGGCGGCCGCCTCAAGCTCGACCTCGCCCCCTACGCCGTGGTCATCTATACCCACCCCGCCCTTCCTCTCAAGCCCGGCCAGCGCGCCTTTGACCAAGTCCGTCAGGAGATCGCCGCAGCCAAGGCCGCGCTCAAGAAGCCCGGCAACCTCCTTTCCGGCCGCGGCAGAGAGATCGAGTGGACTGCCTCCGACACCTACGTCTCGCCCAAGACCCTCCACACCCTCGCCGACGGCTACACCGACGTTCTCGGCTGGCAAGACGTCGGCCAACGCCAGAAGCCCGCGTGGATCGAAGCCGCCTTCCCCACCTTCACACCCAGGTTCCGCTCCGCCCACATCTACACCGCCACAGTCGAGGATCTGGACTTCCTTGTCTGGAAACGCGGCGAGTGGAAGAAGGTCGCCGAGGCCCGCGGCGCAAAGGGTCCGGTCATCAAGCTCGACCTGCCCGAACCGGTCACCACGGTCAAGCTGCGCATCGAGATGCCCAAGCCCCGGCCCGGCGCCAAAGCCGAAGTCTATGAGATAGAACTCTACGAATAGCCGGTCCCGCCAAACCGCCGGAGCGCGGGCTTCTCGCCCGCATCCGTTCGTCATCTCCATTCGCCGTTCTTCGCGTCTTCGCGCGACCCTGTCGTTCCTCGGTTGCGGCTCCGCCACGCCAAGTTCGTGTTGTCCCTCTCCGTCCCCGGCCCGCCGCGCCCTTGCAAGCCGCCCCCCTTTGGCGTAAACTGCTAACTTTGAAGAAGCCAGAGTGGACGAGCCCGAGCCAACCCGGCCCCGGCTCATCCCCCCCGGCTCACGCCCCCGAGCCGCCCAAACGGTCGCCAGGATCGCAGCCAGCCTGCAAAGACGCCTCCACCTGCGACAAACAAAGCCCCTCGCAAAGGAAGGACCGCTTCTCTGCCGATCATCCCCGATAAGCCACAGATGCCAGGACGCCCAACATGACCGAAGACACCATCACACTCCTCCAGAACGTCAAGCAAGCCGAGGAGGACAAGGCCCGCGCCATCGCCCAGGCCCATCAGCAGGCCGAGGCCCGCGTCCAGGCTGCCACCAAAGCGTCCGAAAGCGTGGAGGAAGACACCCGCCGCCGCCTCGAAGCCGAGCAACCCGCCCTCAAAGCCGCGGTGGACGCCAAGCTCAAGACAGACTTGGAAGCCCTTGAAAAGTGGCGCGTCAAAGCCCTCCAAGCCCTGCGCGACGCCGCCGCCAAGAACATGGACCGAGCCGTAGCCGCGGCCCGCGCCGCCTTCCTTGATGAATGGCGCCAGGGAGTCTGACCCATGCTCCGGCCGGAGAAGATGCGGCTCGTCACCATCTACGGCGAAAGAGACGTCCTCCCCCGCCTCGTGGACGTCCTCCACCGCCTTGGCCGTGTCCAGCTCGAAGCCGCCCCCACCGGCGAAGACTCCTTCATCACCCGGCCCATCTCTTACTCCTTCTATCCCGTCGAAGGTTTCCTCGTCCAGCTCCGCGCCATCAAAGAGTACCTCCGCCTCACACCCCCCACCTCGCCCCCCATCCTCACCGAAGGCGAAGTCGCCATCACCCTCCCCGAACAGATGGAACTCCTCAGCAACCTCGTCCGCGAACGCCGCGAACGTCTCGACGCCCTGGACGCCCAGATCAAATCCGCCCAGACCGCCATTGAAGAGATCACCCCCTTCATAGGTCTTGCCGCCCCCCTCGACCTGCTCAAGGACAACGACTCCCTCGCCTTCGTCGCCGTCCAACCCGGCGGCTCCTTCCGCCTCCCCGCCGACATCGTCAGCGAGGAAATCCCCTATCATTTCGGCGCCACCCCCGCCCGCGTCTTCGCCGTCGAGCGCCGCCACGCCGATGAGTTCCGCCAGGCCCTGATCAACGCCGGCGCAAAAATCATCAGCCTGCCCGGCCAAGAGTGCTCCTCCACCCCGGCCCAGCGTCGCGACCAGCTCATCGCGCAGATCAATGCCGCCAGAGCCAGCCAGAACCAGATTCGCAACGAACTCGCCGTCATCGCCGTCCGCCACGCCCCCTTCATCTACGCCGCCGAAGAAGTCCTCACCTCCCTCGTCCAGAAAAACAACGGCGCCAAGCGCTTCGCCAGCTCCGAATACGCCATCGCCGCCCGGTTCTGGGCGCCGGACAAGGACCTTGTCGAAGTCATCTCCCGCATCCACGAAACCATACCCACCGGCGTCGAAATCGTCATCGAGCCCGAAACCCGAACCATGCATCACAGCGGCGAAGAACAGGAACGCGGCAAGCCCCAGGAACCCACACGCCTCCAGAACCCCGCCTGGGCGAGACCCTTCGAAACCCTCACCGAACTCTTCGACGTTCCCTCCGCCCGCGAGGTCGACCCCTCCCTTTTCATGGCCATCTGCTTCCCACTCTTCTTCGGCTTCATGGTCGGCGACACAGGCTACGGCGCGCTCATGGCCCTGGCCGGCTGGCTCATCCTGCGGCGTTGCGGCCCCCAGGTCGTCGAGGCGGCCCATCTCGCCTACATCCTCACCGTCGGCGGCCTCGCCGGCGGACTCTTCGGCTTCTTCGTCTTCGGCGAAATGTTCGGCATTCCACTCCACCCCGAGGAAGGCGCCGTCTTCAGCTGGTCCCAGGTCCTGCCCGCCAGCCTCCTGCCCCCCGCCCTGCTCCTCAAAACCGAACCCGTCAGCGTCTCCGAAATGCTCCTCTTCTCCGCCATCGCCGGCGGCCTCCACATGGGCGTCGGATGCATCTTCGGCGCCCTCAACGAATGGCCCCACTCCCGCCGCAAAG
>CAYYEE010000525.1:0-3507 GCA_964470775.1 uncultured Planctomycetota bacterium
TCCGCGGCGCCCACCTCTTCTGCCTTCCCAGCCGCTACCCCGAACGCCGCGGCATCGCCGCCCTCGAAGCCCTCGCCGCCGGCGCCGTCGTCCTTGCCCCGCCCCAAGGCATCTTCCCTTATCTCGCAACCTCCACCGGCGGCGTCCACCTCACCCCCGCCGAACCCGCCCCCCTTGCCCGCGCCCTCGCCGAACTCGCCGGCGACCCCGGCCGCCTCGCCGCCATGAGCCGGGCCGGCGCCCAAGCCCTCCGACACAACTTCACCACCACCCGCATGACCCAAGCCGCCCTCACCGCCCTCGACCTCCTCCCCAAGCCCCCCCCAACCTGACCTCCCCCGCGCCCACTCCTCATCCCTCCGCCGTCGCCGTCATCCTCACGCTCTCCCCCTGGTTTCCCATTAGCGCCGGCTTCGGCATCGCGATCAACTCTCAGTCCCGTTCCGCATCCCCTCGATACCGATCCCGGCATCGGCCCCCACCCCGATCCTGCCTGGCCATCGGCCTGCTCCTTGTCCGGGGCTTGATCGTCAGGACCTTTGCCCTCCTAACGGGCATGGGCGGTCCCCCGCCCCGCCGGCGAACCCGCAACGCTTCTGAAATCTCTCCCCCGCCATTCTGGGCCCCTTGCGATGGGCAAGATCGCAAATGGCTTGACGATGCCTGCTCCGATTCTGGATGTCTTGATTCGCCCTTTCACCATGAGCGCCGATAAGCGAAGATAAGCGGTCCCGTTGTCGTTCGCCGTTGCCGTGCTCCGTACTACAGATGTCTTGATTCGCCCTTTCACCATCAGCGCCGATAAGCGAAGATAAGCGGTCCCGTTGTCGTTCGCCGTTGCCATCCTCCGTACCACAAACGAGCAGAACTTCGCTTTTCGGAACACTTCTCGAGGCGTAGAGCCCATGCGGGATTGCCAAGCCGCCGGAGCGCGGACGTCTCGCCCGCATCCGTTCGTTGTTTCTCTCCGCCGTCCTCCGCGCCTCGCCTCTGCGGGAGTTCGCTGTTCTTTGCTTGCGGTTCCGCCGCGCCAGGCCCTCCGTGTCCTGTAGTCTGCCCTCTTCAGCCGTCTTTCGCTCTTCTTCGTGCTCTCCGCGTTCTTCGTGGTTCAACCCGTCGTTGCCGTTCGCCCTTCTCCGCGTCCTCCACTTGAGACTTGCCGTTCTTCTTCGCGCCTTCGCGTGAGCCTGCCGTCCCCGTTGCCGTCCGTCCCGCTCTCCGCTATGCTGTCTCCCAAACCGGTTTCCTGACTTATCACCCAAGGCAGGCCCCACAATGCCCACCCCCGTCAACGTCGGTCCCGTCCGCTTCGGCGCAAGCGACCTCGCCTGGATCCTCGGCCCCTGCGTCATCGAGAGCCTCGACCTCTGCCGCCAGGTCGCCGAGCGCCTCAAAGCCACCGGCCTGCCCTTTGTCTTCAAGGCCAGCTTCGACAAAGCCAACCGCTCCTCGCGCGGCGCCGTGCGCGGGCCGGGCCTTGACGAAGGTCTGAAGGTCCTCGAGACCATCCGCCGCGAATTCCGCGTCCCCGTCACCACCGACATCCACGAAACCACCCAGGCCGCCGAAGTCGCCGAAGTCGTCGACCTCCTCCAGATCCCCGCCTTCCTCTGCCGCCAGACCGACCTCCTCCTCGCCGCCGCCGAAACCGGCAAGCCCGTCAACGTCAAGAAAGGCCAGTTCCTCGCGCCCTGGGACATGAAAAACGTCATCGGCAAACTTGACGGCGCCGCCGGCGTCCTTCTCACCGAGCGCGGCTCCACCTTTGGCTACAACAACCTCGTCGTGGACATGCGCGGCATTGACGTCATGCGCGAACTCGGCGCCCCGGTCGTCTTCGACGCCACCCACTCCGTCCAGCGCCCCGGCGGACTCGGCGCCGCCACCGGCGGCGACCGCCGCTTCGTCGCCGTCCTCTCCCGCGCCGCCGCCGCCGCCGGCGTGGACGCCTTCTTCATGGAGACCCACCCCGACCCGGACCGCGCCCCCTGCGACGGACCCAACATGATTCCCCTCGATGAACTCCCCGCCCTGGCCCGCCGCCTCATCCGCATCCGCCAGGCCGCCTCTGAAGCGTAGCCGTTCCCAGTTCCCCTTGGGTCCTTTCCGTCCCTTGGCCGCAATGCGACACAGGAGCCGTGAACATGCAGTTCGACAAATCCTTTGACATCCTCGTCGCCGGCGCCGGTGTCGCCGGCGTCGCCGCCGCCCTCGAAGCCGCCCGCGCCGGCTATCGCGTGGCTCTGGTCGAAAAGACCGTCATGCTCGGCGGCCTCGCCACCACCGGCCTCATCCACGTCTACCTCCCCTTGTGCGACGGCTGCGGCCACCAAGTCACCGCCGGCATCGCCGAAGAGCTCTTCCACCTCAGCTACAAATACGGCCCCGGCGGCGTCCCCCCCACGTGGCGCAACCCTGAGCCCAAGCCCGGCGGCCAGCGCTATCGCACCTTGTTTTCGCCCGCCTCGTTCAACCTCGCCATGGACGAAGCCCTGGAGCAAGCCGGCGTCGAAATCTGGCTGGACACGCTGATCTGCCAGACCATGATGGAAGGAGACCGCGCCGCGGGCGTGGAGGTGGAAAACAAGAGCGGCCGCGGCCTCTTGCGCGCGCGCATGATCGTGGACGCCACGGGCGACGCGGACGTGGCCTATCGCGCCGGCGCGCCCTGCCGCGAGTCGGGCAACTGGCTCTCCATCTGGGTCCTCGAAATCTCTCTCGAAGCCGCGCGCCAGGCCGTCGCCGCGGGAAGCGGCGAGAACCTCTTCAAGCACTTCGTGCACAGCGAAGGCGGCAGCCGCGAACTTGCCCCGCCCGGCGGCGGCTATCGCGGCACGAACGGCCGCGACGTCACGCGCATCGTCCTGGACGGCCGCAAGCGCATCCTCGAAAAGTACAAGACCAGATACGCCGCCGGCGAGCGGCCCAAGGACGCATACCCCATCGCGCTGCCGGCCATGCCCACCTTCCGCACCACCCGCTGCATCGAGGGGCTTGAAACCGTCCTCCCAGGCCACGACGGCGTCACCAAGCCCACCTCCGTGGGTCTTATCGCCGACTGGCGCCGGCCCGGCCCCGTGTGGGAAATCCCCTACGGCTCCTTGGCGCCTCGGAAGGTCGCCGGCCTGCTGGCCGCCGGCCGCTGCTCCTCCGCCGAAGGCGACGCCTGGCACGTCACCCGCGTCATCCCCTGCGCCGCCCACACCGGCCAGCTCGCCGGCATGGCCGCCGCCCTGTGCCTCCGCCACGGCGTCCAGCCCGCCGAGCTCGACCCAAGCGTCATGCAAGACCACCTCGCCAGCCGCAAGCTCCCCTTCCACCTCGAACATGTCGGCCTTCCCTCCCGCCCCGCCCCAACCGCCGCCCCAAGTCTTGACCCAAAGAAAATGGAAACCGAGGACTAACTCCCTTCTCGCCCGCCGTTCACTGTGGGCCGTTCCCCTGTCCTTCCCGTCCCCCTCCCCCCCCCCCCCCCGCCCCCCCCCCCCCCCCCCTCCCCCCCCCCCC
>CAYYEE010000526.1:0-3500 GCA_964470775.1 uncultured Planctomycetota bacterium
GGGTAGGGGGGCGATTGTCTCGTCCTGAGATAGATCGGCTCGTGGGACGCATGGGATTCGCCTTGGGGATGCGGCTCCACGGGGCGGCGCGTGGTGCCTTTGCGGCTTGATTGCGCGGTGTGATGAACGTAGAATTCTCGCGGTGGCGCGGGAAGGCCGCGCGGAGAGGCCAAAGGAGAACGCAGATGCTTTTTGGCGTTTGCGGCGATGCAAAAATGGCGTCGGTGGCGGCCAAGGCTGGGTATGACTTTGCCGAGTCCTCGGTGGGCCTGGTTCTGAAGCCGCGCGAGCCCGAGGAGGCGTTCCGCGCGGGGCTGGCGGCGTGGCGCGAGGCCGGGATTCCCTGCTGCGCGCTGAACTGCCTGCTGCCCAACGATCTGCCTGTGACGGGGCCGGCGGTGGACAAGGCGGCGTTGCGCGCGTACATCGCCACGACCATGAAGCGCGCTGAGGAAGCGAAGGTTGACGTGATCGTGTTCGGGTCGGGCGGGGCGCGGCGGATTCCGGAGGGCTTTGACGCCAAAGTGGCGCATGAGCAGCTCGTGGCCTTTTCGGGCATGTTGGCGTCGCTGGCGAGCAACCACGGGGTCACGGTGGTTGTGGAGCCGCTGAACAAAGGGTCGTCGAACGTGCTGCTGACCGTGGCGGAGAGCGCGGCGCTGGTGCGCGAGGTGGGCCACCCGAGTCTGCGGCTGCTGGTGGACGCGTTTCATTTCATGTTGGACGACAACGACTACGAGAGCCTTGTGAAGAACGGGTATCTGCTGTCGCACGCGCATATCGCGACCGTGCCTACGCGGCTGCCGCCGGGCGGGGAGCCGTGCGATTTCGGGCCGTTTTTCGCGGCGCTGGCCAAGGGGGGGTACTCGGGGCGGATTTCGATCGAGGCGAAGATCCCCAATCCGGAGGCGGACCTGGCCAAGGCGCTGAAGGTGATGAAGGGGCTGGCGGGGAACGAAAAAGGTTGAGACGGGCCGGCGCCGCGATCATTCCGCCGCGAAGATGTCCTCGGGCTGGCGGGCGATGTAGAAGTCGCGATCGGGCGAGGCCAGTCCGCACTTGGAGCAGACCACGCAGTAGAGCGTGTCCGGCTGGACCGCCAGGCGGATATCTTCGCTGTCGGTGTAGCTGGCGAGCAACTGCTTGCGGTCCGCGCTGCGTATCTGGAAGAAGAGATTGCCCGGGTCCTGGTGGCGGCTCCATCTCAGGGCAAGGGCAAGCTCTTTCTGGCCTGGCGCTGTGCGGAAATACCAGACGCCTTCGGTGAACCTTGTCTCGACGCCCTTGGGGAGGACGACCATCTCCTGGGCGTCGGTGAGGGGCAGGAGCACGGCGGGCGAACCGAGGATGGCGGCGGCGTAGCGGACGCCGGCCGGTTCGCCGGATGGGACCAGCGTTTCGCCCTCGCCAGGCTTGGTGGCGGAGTTCAGTTTGACGACGCGCGCGATGGCGGGATCGCCCAGACGGCCGCTGAGGAGGCGCACGTCGTACGCGTCCTGTTTGCCCTTCCGGACTTCGGCAAGCCTGTTGACGAGCCGGACCGGTTTGTTGGGCTCCTTGCGGAAGCAGACCAGGGCGTAGGGGGGATAGGCCTGGCCTTCGAGCCGCGCGGGCGGGGCGATGGGGGTCCCCTTTTCGCGCAGAATCTTGAGGAAGGGGAGCCAGTAGCGCACGGCGTAGCCCCAGGCGTGATATCCGATGAAGCCGGTGTCGCGCGGGTCGAAGAAGGGGCCGCGTTGGTCGCACTTGGCGCTTTGCCAGAAGACGCTTTCCATGCATTGATTCCAGTAGGGGCACTCCTTGCTGTTTTCGCGGTAGGCGGCGGCGGCGAGGATGGTGGGCTTGCCGTAGCCGCCGTCGTAGGCTCTTCCGCCCGCCGTGGTGAGGGCGCGGCGGGCTGTCTCCGAGCCGGCGTAGTCGAGGTAGTTAGCGGAGAAGGGGGCGAAGTTGAAGGAGTTGCTGTCCTTGGTGATCTGGGTGAAGTTGGCGTAGAAGCGTCCTTGGAAGTCGTCGATGATGAGGAGAAGGGCGGGGTCTTGGGTGTTCTGGAAAAGGGTCAGCAGGGACGAGGCTGGGGCGTGTCCACCGCGTGACTGGACGTCCTCGATCCTGCCGATTTTCTTGACTTCTTCGGCCCAGCGCAGCGCCACCTCGCGCGCGCGCAGGTCGCCGCGGAGGAGGTAGTGCCAGTAGATGTCGTCGAAGTTGCTGTAGTGGTTGAGCAGGCTGAGGTCGCCGCCCCAGTGGACGAAGCCTTTGGCGTGGTAGGAGGCGCCGACTTTGTGCGTGTAGTAGTGGCTGGGGCCGTAGAAGTTCCAGCCCTTGAAGAGGTCCACGCTGGGGTCGTCGTATTGCACGACGTCAACGTTCATGAGATGTCTGACGTTGCGGCGGGCCTCGGCGTAATAGTAGGGGTCGCCGGTGCGGGCGTACATCTGGAGGATGGCCTTGTTGTGGCCGTAGTGCGTGGATTCCCACACGCGGTAGGTTCCCCAGCGCCACTTGCCGTCCGGGCCGAGTCCGTAGGCGCCATTGTGGTAATCGCGATAGTTGAACATGCCGTAGTCGCGCGCGCGGTCCATGAGAAAGCAGTTGCGCTTGAAGGCGAACTCGAAGTAGCGTTCGACTTCGGGGAAGGCCTTGTCGTCGCGGGGGAAGATGTGTCCGTAGGCAAGGCTGTCGCAGCTCCATTGCGGGTCGGGCTGGGCGTCGGGTTCGAGCTGGAAGAGGTCGCAGGTTCTCTTGATCTGGTCGGTCTTGAGGCCGGCGGGGTGGAACCAGAGGAGAAGCTGTGTCTGGACGCCGACGCCCATGGCGTTGGCGAACTGGCCTGCCCAACTGTAGCCGAGGTTGTTGCCGTACTCGGTGAGGGCGTCGAAGACTTGCGGGGGTGTCTGGAAGTTGAGCTCTCTGCCTTCGTGGACCCACCAGAGTTTGTAGATTTCCTGGGCGGAGGTGGCGCCGACGTTGTAGAAGGGGCGGCCGTGCCGGGGCCAGATGTGCGCCCACAGGCGGCCATCCGCGCATTCGAGCTCCTTGGGGTAGAGCTGGCGCACGTCGCGGATGAAAAGGGTAACGCCGGCTTTTTTGCCATCGAGCGTGACCCAGCCGGCCTCTTCGCCGGGGGCGCGAAGCGTGCATGTGTTCGAGAGCTTGGCGGCGTCCTCGCCAAAGGGCTTCCATTCCTTGGGGCTGCGGCCGAGTGTTTCGGGGCCGTCGGTTTCGAGGCTGGCGAGGTCGTAGGAGCGCTGGTAGAGGCGGACGGAGGGGTACTTGGCGGCGGGGTATTCGCTTGGCGCGCTGTTGAGCGCGAGCGACACCTTTTCGGCTTCGGCGGGCTTGACGCCGATGCCGATGTTGCGGATGCGCACCTTGCGCGAGTCGAAGGTGACGATCCAGACATGCTCGACCTGGACGCAGGGTTCGCCGGCCCAGGCGGTGAGGCGGGTGACGTGCCGGCAGAGGCGATCCGTGGGCAGTTGGGCCTTGGCGGGACCGGC
>CAYYEE010000527.1:0-3492 GCA_964470775.1 uncultured Planctomycetota bacterium
GATGATGGGGAGGGGGGTGCGGGGGTCGCGTCCGCGCCACATGTGGACGTCGGAGCCGCAGCAGCCCGCGGCTTCGATGCGGACGCGGACCTCGCCTGGGGCAAGGGGGGAAAGGGGGAACTCCGTCATCTGCAGCGGCTTGTTGAACTCTCTGAGGACGGCGGCGCGGCCTTTCACGGGCGACTCCTGGGCAAATGAACAGAGGGGCGCAGGGGCAGGTTTGCGGCGCAGGCGCGGGCCAGCGCCGCGAACAGGAATAGGGGAAAACTACCACGTTGCGGCGAGAGGTGTCAACAAACGGGGGGTTCTGGGGTTCTGGGGCTTGGGGTTCTGGGGCTTGGGGTTCTGGCGGGAGCTGGTGAGCAGAGGACGGAGGGGACGAAAGAACGGCTTAGAGGGGTCAGGATTGTTTGAGAGCGCTTGGGGTCTCGGCGTCGTCGAGGTCGTCGCAGGGGGGGTGCTGGCGGGCGAGGCGGATGAGCTCGGCGAGGTCGCGGACCTTGCCGGTTTCCAGAAGGTCGAGGACCTGGGGAGTGATGATTTCTGGCCTGGGGGGGCGGTAGTCGGTGAGGTGGGTGACATAGGGGCAATCGGCGGGGAAGGCGCGGAACTCGATGCCCTGCGCCACAGTGAGGCAATGGGGGTTGAGTTTGAGGCGGTTGGGATAGATGGCGCAGAGGCGCGTGACCGGGTCGAGATAGGGGCAGGGAATGGAGGTGCAGAAGACTTCGTTGTTGACAACGATCTTCTCGAAGCAGCAGCGGCCGCATTTTCGGCACGCCTCTTCGGGGTGGCGTGCGGGGTTCTTGGGTGGCTGAGGGGCTGTGTCTGGGGGTGAGGTCTTCACAAAACCCATTATACAGTGTTTTGAGGTTGAAGCAATGATGTCAATGGGCTTGAAGCCGTGAGGAGGTGGACAACGAGACCCTTTGGGACGGGCGCGAGGGGGGCGAGGGTGGGGCTGGGCGGTTGGGCGGTTGTTGAGTCCCCTTTTTGGCTGAGGGCGGCCTCTTGGGTGATGTGTCAGGCGGTTGTGAGAGGTGAGGGCGCGCGCGGCCCGGCGCCGGATCAGGGAACCTTGAGGATAGCGCCAAGGGCATTTTTGTTCTTGACTTGCCGCGGTTTGGTGTGCTACCTTTCGGTGGCTTTCCAGGCGGTTTTGTGGACAAATGGGCTGCTTGGAGGCAGGCCGGAAGCGCGGCGTTCGCGACAGGCGCTTTTGCGGAGATTAGCTGGGCTGTCCTTCATGCCGGGAGTGCTATATCTTCTTACGGGTCCAACGGCATCCGGCAAAGAGGCAGTGGCGGTTTGCCTGGCGCGGCTCTGGCGTGGCGAGATCATCTCGGTGGATTCGATGAAGATCTACCGGGGGATGGATATCGGCACGGCCAAGGCGCCGCCGGCGGTTCGGCAGGCTGTTGCGCACCACATGATTGACGTGGTGGACCCGTGGGAGACGTTCAGTCTGGCGCAGTACCTGGACGGCGCGTTGCGGGCGGAGAGGGAGATCGAGGCCCGCGGCGGGCTGGCTGTGTTTTCTGGGGGGACGCCGCTGTACGCGAGGGGGTTGTTGTTTGGCATTTTCTCAGGGCCGCCGGCGGATTGGACGTTGCGGAACGAGTTGATGGCGAAGGCGCAAACGGCAGGCGCGGAGAGCTTGCATCGCGAGTTGAGCGCGGTGGACCCGGCGGCCGCGGCGCGGTTGCACCCGAATGACCTGAAGCGCGTGGTTCGGGCGCTGGAAGTGGCGCGGTTGACGGGGAGGCCGATATCGGCGCAGCAGACGCAGATGGGCGGCCCAGCGCGTCCGGCGCGGGTTGTGGCGCTGAGGCGGTCGCCCGAGGATCTGCGGCGGCGCATTGATGAACGGGTGGAGCGGATGATCGAGGCCGGGCTGGTGGACGAAGCGCGGCGGCTGGACGGCCGGATGAGCCGGACGGCCAGCCGCGGCGCCGGCTATAAAGAGGCGCTGGAGTACGCGCGAGGCGAGTGCAGTCTGGCGGAGGCCAAAGAGCGTATCCGCCGCAGGACGTGGCAGGTGTCGCGCAAGCAGATGACGTGGCTTCGTGGTCTGCCGGGCGTGGCGTGGGTTGACGCTGGTCCGGCCGCCACGGCCGAGGAATTGGCCGAGAAGGTGGCGTCGGTCTGGGATCTGGCGGGGCGCTCTTGAGGATGTCTGGCGCGCGCGGCGAGGCGCGGATGTTTCGGAGGGCGTGAAAGCCGATGATGCTGGGAACGGGCGGATCGGTCTGGGGGCTGGACTTGGGCGACTCGGCTTTGAAGGCCGTGAAAATGGCCAGAGCCGGGGCCAAGCTGGCCATTCAGGACTTCCAGGTCATCCGCTATCGCGAGCTGGCCGGCGAGAACAAGTCGCGCAAGAAGGAAGACCTGGTCTTCCAGGCCTTGATGGAGTTCTTCCGCAAGCCGGACCGCCAGCGCACGCGTTTTGTGGCCAGCATTCCCAGCCAGAGCTTTTTCAGCCGGTTCATCGGGCTGCCGCCGGTGCAGAAGAACCGCGTGGCGGAGATTGTGCGCTATGAGGCGCGCCAGCAGATTCCGTTCGATCTTTCCGAGGTGATTTGGGACTATCAGCTCGTGCGTCCGGATTTCATGCCGGGCGAGGAGATCGAGATCGGGCTGTTCGCCGTGAAGAAGGACGTGGTGAACAGCTTTCTGAACCAGTTCGTGATGGCGCAGGACTGGCTGGAAAGCATCCAGATTGCGCCGCTGGCGTTGTACAACTTTGTGCGCTATGACGGCCAGGCTGAGAAGCCGACCGTTGTG
Source organism: uncultured Planctomycetota bacterium (assembly GCA_964470775.1). GTDB lineage: Bacteria > Planctomycetota > Brocadiia > CAIUPP01 > CAYYEE01 > CAYYEE01. Next base: position 2,785 of record CAYYEE010000527.1, read on the forward strand.
ATTGATATCGGTTCGCAGAGCACGGACCTCCTCATCGTCCAGGACACGAAGTTCTGGCTGCGCAACCTTCCGATCGCGGGCAACAGTTTTAACGCCATTTTGGAGAAGAAGTTCAATATTTCCGCTGACGAGGCGGAGAACGTGAAGGTGAACCTGGCGCAGTCGAAGCACCGGCGGACGGTGTTTGAGGTGCTGAAGCCTGCGCTGAAGGACTTGGTGGCGGAGATTCAGCGGTCAGTGGGCTACTACAAGTCGCTGGCCGGGGACGTGAAGTTCGACGAAGTGCTGCTCATGGGCGAGGGGTTCAAGCTCTATGGGCTTCACAAGTTTCTTTCGGACCAGTTGCAGTACCGCGTGAGGCCGTTGACCGAGGTCCGCGACATTGCCTACGCGGGCAAGGCGGACCGGGAAGAGGAGTTCAAGACGCACCTGCCAGGGCTGGCGGTGGCGATCGGGCTGGGGTTGCAGGGGATGCGCGCGGGCGAGGTGACGGTGGACCTGATGCCCGAGGAGTTTGTGCTGAGGCGGGAGCTTAAGCGCAAGCGGGGGCCGGCGGCGCTGGCGGTGGGGTTGCTGTGGATGTCGGTGCTGGTGTTGTTCCTGGGCGCGAAGATGTCCGTGTGGAGCATCGAGAACTTCCGCTTCCAGAGGATGGAGACCAAGCCGGACGGCACGCGGGGGCAAGTGACCGTGGACCAGGAGGGGATG
>CAYYEE010000528.1:0-3471 GCA_964470775.1 uncultured Planctomycetota bacterium
GTTTGTGTCATGTAGTGTTTCAGAGATAGCAAAGCTATTTCTGAAACACTACACTGGGAGCGGGTTCGGCGGGCGGACTTGTTGTTTGGTGGAGAGGGTTTTGATGGCGGAGAAGCGCAACTTTGACAAAGAGGCGGCGCGGTGGGACGAGAATCCTGTCCGCGTGAAGCTGGCCAAGGACATTGCCGCGGCGATGCTGGGGCAGGCGCCGGACGCGGCTGAGCTGGATGCGATGGACTTCGGCTGCGGGACGGGGTTGCTGTCGCTGGAGCTGGCGCCGCACGTTCGGACGATGACGGCCGTGGACGGGTCGGATGGCATGCTTGCCGTGCTGAACGAGAAGGTCCTGCGTCTGAATCTGAGCAATGTGAAAACGTTGCGCGTGGACCCGGAAGCGGGCGGGGCGCTTGAGGGGACGTTTGGCCTTGTTTGCAGCAGTATGACGCTGCACCATATTCAGGACGTGGGGCAGTTGTTGCGGCAGTTCCATGCCATTCTTGCGCCGGGCGGCCGGTTGTGTTTGGCTGACCTGGACGCCGAGGGTGGCGAGTTCCACAGCGACAACACCGGCGTGTTCCACTTCGGTTTTGACCGGCAGGCGCTGAAGGCGGAGTTCGAGAAGGCGGGGTTTCGCGATGTGTCGTGCGCCACGGCGGCGGAGGTGGCCAAGCCGGCGCGCCATGGGGGCGTGAGGCGGTTCACGGTGTTTTTGATGTGCGGGAGGAAGGGGTAGGGGGGACGGATCGGACGGATCAGACGGCATTGTTGTTGGTGTGGTTCAGGTCGAGCTCCAGGTAGGTTGCGCCGGGCACTGGGTTGTGGCAATAGGGCGCGATGGGCTTGAAGCCGAGGGAGTGGTAGAGGGCCAGGGCCTGGGTCATGGTGGGCAGGGTGTCGAGCCGCATGGCGCGATAGCCGGCCTGCGCGGCTTCGCGAATGATGCGCGCGACCAGAGCGCGCCCCGCGCCCAGGCCACGGGCTTCCGGGCGCACGTAGAGGCGTTTCATCTCGCAGATGTCATCGTGCAGCGGCCGGAGAGCCACGCAGCCCATGATCCGGCCGCTGCGCACGGCCACAAGCAGCCGGCCTTTGGGCGGGGCGTACTTGCCGGGCAGACCGTTCAGCTCGGCCTCGAATCCCTGGAAGCAGAGGCTGACGCCTGCGCCGGCCTCGTATTCGCGCAGCAGGTCGCGGATGGCGGGCAGGTCGGCGCCGTCGGCGGGGCGGATGCTCAAGGCGCCGCTGGGCGGGTTTTGGCGCGCGGCCGGCTTCACGCTCTGACCTCGATGATTTCGTGTTCGGCCAGTTCGGGCACGGTGAAGGTGACGCAGCCGTCTTTGACGGTGAAGGGGATGCTCTGGCCGTTGAGCGCGCGGCGCACGGCGGCCACGGCAAAGGGCGGGCGCAGCCGGCACGTCACCGGGCCGGTATGCGGCTGTTCGGTGATGAGCACGGAGCCAGGCTCTTGCTGGACCGGGACGAGGTGCACGAGCCAGGAGGCCTCTTTCTGGGTGAGGACCACGTGGACAAAGGGGGTGGCGTCGAAAGAGGCCTTGGCCGGGACGCCCATGACGGCCAGGGCGCCGCGGAAGACTTGGCGCAGCCAGGGACCGGCGTAGATGGCGTAGGTCTCGAAGAAGGGGAAGGGCATGAAGACGCACTGGCCCTGGCCGAATCGGTTGTGGATGATGGCGGGGGTGTCGGTGGTCCGGCAGGGCGGGGCGTGGTCGTGGTAGACGTGGAAGCCGGCCTCGAGGTCGGTCTCGATTGCAGGTTCGGTGAACACGGCCAGGGCGCGGGCGCCGGGCCGCAGCGCGGTATAGATGGAGCGGTAGTGGGGCTTCTTGTTGTAGCCGCAGTCTTTGACGAGCTGGGGGAAGTCGGGGACGCCGCGGGCCAGGGCGGGATCTAGCCGGTCGAGGTAGATGATGGAGTAGGGGGAGAAGCGGCGGAAGTCGGCGCCAAAGAGATCGGCCAGGGCGAAGTTGTCGAGTTCCTTGCCTGTGGGGTCCAGAAGGGAGGTGTTGTAGGTGGCCAGCAGCCGGCCGCCGCCCGAGACGTAGCGGCGCAGGCGTTCGGCCAGGCGCGGCGTCACATGGCCGGCGTTGGCCAGGATGACGACCTCGTGGTCCTCCAGGCCGTCGAGGTGGTTCTCGCTGTAGACGAAGCCGGAGGGGATGTGGGTTTCGGTGAGAAGGCGGATGGCGCTGATGTCGTTCTGCGGGGTCTGGGCCTTGTCCGCGCCTTCGAGAGGGGCCTTGGGGGCGATGCGCGGCATGAGGCGGGCGCGGCGCTGGAGCGAGCGGGAGATGGCGGCGCATGATGGCGCGTGGACCACGGCGGCCACGGGCACGGGGCGGGCGCCTTCGCACAGGGGCTCGCGCAGGTACATCCACCGGAACGTCTCGCGGATGAGGTCATAGACCGGGGCGTAGACCTTGCCGGCGTGGTCGCCGCAGGGCATGGGGCAATGGTTGATCTCGATGGTTCCGCCGTGGGCCAGGGCGATGGCGCACATGGTCTTGAGCGTGGGGGTGTTGACGAGGGTCCAGTCGCCCCAGGAGTGGAGAGTCTCGGGCATGGTGAGGTTGAAGGGCTTGCCCGAGGACTGCATCCACTTGGCGCGGGCGCCGCACCCGATGAAGTCGGGGGGATGGGCTTCGGAGGTGAGCAGCGAGGCGGCGGCGTCGAGCTCTGTGTGCGAGAAGTGGAGCGCGCCGCTGCCGTTCCAGGTGAAGACAAGGTTGGGCTTCAGCTTGCGGAGGCGCTCCACCGCGCCGCCGATGAACGCTCTGCGGCTTTCGCGCTGGAAGGTTTCGACGTCGAGCCACTGAGACAGGCTGTCGAAGCGGCGCGGATCGAGGGGGTAGCCGAATCGGTTCTGGAAGCCCTCTTTGCAGCAATCGCAGAAGCAGCCCTCGGGGTGGAAGTATTGGAGGTCGAAGAAGAAACCGTCGGGCTCGTAGCGGGTGGCGATTTCTTCGAGCGTGCGGGCCACGCGTTCGAAGAAGGGGGCGCGGTTCATGCAGAAGCAGTGGTAGCCGAACATCTTGAGGGGCTTGCCGTCGAGGTCGGTCTGCTTCCATTCGGCGTGGTCCTCGGCCAGGCGGTCGTTGAGGACCATGTTGTAGTAGGCGATGATGCGCAGGCCGCGCTGGCGGGCCAGGCGGAACACGGGGCCCACGGCGTCGCCGTCGCCGGGGATGGCGCGGTTGGAGCGTTCGACGGCGGATGGGTAGAGGCACTCGCCAAAGGCGGTCTTGCACATGAAGTTGAGCGATTGGGCGCCCAGCGCCACGGCCTGCTCGATGAAGGCTTCGGCGTCGAGACGCACTTCGGGCAGAAAGCTGGGCATGTGCCAGTCGCAGAAGAGTCGGCGGACGCAACGGGCGGCGGCGCTGGGAGGAGGGGGGGAAGGAGGCATAACGCGCGGATCCTTTGGGGGGCGTGTTCTGCGCGCGGCCGGTCGTT
>CAYYEE010000529.1:0-3455 GCA_964470775.1 uncultured Planctomycetota bacterium
GGCCGAGCGCCAGGTCTATGATGAGGTGACGAGCTACATCACCAAACGCTACGAGGAACTGGAAGACGAAAAACCCGGCAAGGGCTTTGTGATGACGGTCTATCGCCGCCGCGCGTCCAGTTCCTTCTTTGCGCTCGAACGCAGCCTCAGTCGCCGGCGCGAGCAGCTCCAGCGCGTGGCGTCCAGCCGCGCCTTTGACCGCGATATGTCCAATCAGGACACGCCAGAGTCCCTGCCGGATGAGGACATGCCCGACGACCGCCCCGAAGGGCGCATCGCCACCGCCATCCCCGAGGATGCCCGAACCGCCAGCAGAGAAATGGCGGAGGTGGACAGCCTCCTGTCCCAGATCAAGGGCCTGCGCGGCCAGGACACGAAGCGCGACCGGTTCTTCGACGTATTGCGCCAGATAACGGACGACGGGCGGCCGGTGCTGGTCTTCACCGAATACACCGACACGATGGAGTACCTCCGGGAGTATTTGCGCGATCATTTCGGAAAGGGGCTGGGCTGCTACAGCGGCGATGGCGGGAGACGGTGGACCGGAGCGGAGTGGCAGGCTGTGACCAAGGACCAGATCACCCGGGCGCTTCGCCAGGGGGAACTGCGGGCGTTGATCTGCACGGACGCCGCGAGCGAAGGGTTGAACCTGCAAGCGGCTGGAGCGCTGATCAACTACGACCTGCCCTGGTCGCCCAGCCGCGTTGAGCAGCGCATCGGGCGTATTGACCGCATCGGACAGAAACACGCAGACGTGAAGATCGTTAACCTGTACCTGAAGAACAGCGTGGACGACAAGGTCTATCACGCCCTTCGGGAACGGTGTGGCCTGTTCGAGCGGTTCGTCGGCCCCATGCAACCGGTTCTGGCCCACGCGCGCAGAATCCTCATGGGCCAGGACAAGCTGGACCTGGCGGCCCTGTCGAGCGCCGCGGACCAGGCGCAGCGCGACGCCGTGGCCGTGGAATCCTATGTCGAGAACCCGGTGGAGCCAGGCCAGCGCGCCGTGGCCGCGGTGGACCGGGCCGGTATGGTGGAGGCTTTGCTTGCGCTGGACGGCTGCTTTGGCCCCAAAGCCCGCCGCGAAAAGGACGGAGAGCGCATCGAACTGGCCGGACCGGGCCTGGGGAGGATGGTGTTTGCCTGCTGCGTGGAGGACTTGGAGCATGACCGCGAGGCGCTGCCCCTGAGCCCCCTGAGCCCCAAGGCGCGTGACCTGGCCGAGAGCCTGTCGCACACGGGCGAACGCCTGCCCCTGGTCGTTGGCTCCGCCCAGAGGGATGCCTTTCGCTGCTCCGTAGCTTACTGGGTTGGCGAGGGCGGCTCAAGACAACCTGTAACTACACTGCATGATCTGCGGGAGCGCGTCGAGAAATGGAACGGCGTGTATCCCGCCCCCGCGGAGTGGCGCGCCGCAGAGGAAGCCGCCTTCACCGAGGCGGGCAAGAGCGTCAAGGAGATGGAGGTCCGGGCAAGGCGCAGGGAAGAGGACGCGCTGCGCAAACAGTACGAAGCTGCGAGGCTGCGTCTGCTGCGTGAGTTGGGCAGGTATCTCGTATGCCTGGGCGAGGGCACGTCGGACATGAACGGAGTGTGGTACCGCCAGATGAATCGCGACATCGCCAGCGCGGAGCGGCTGAAACGGGCTCAGGACCGTCTTGGAGGCTATCCGGAGTGGAGTTCGGCGCTCTGCGAGGAACTGGAAGGGTTTGCCGCTGAGCTCGGCGAGCCCCAGCGCCGGGCGCGCCTGATGGGCAAGGAGCTTGACGCCGCGTTGGACGACCCGCGGTGGCTGGCGCTTCCCGCGTTGCAGTCGGAGTTGCTCGAAACGGACAAAGAGGCTCTCAAGCAAGCGCAACAAGACATCGAGGAGCGCACCGCGGACATTGTCCGCCAAGGCGCCCACGAGATGCCTGCGCGACTTTGCGCGGCGGCTATATTCGCCATTTCACAGGTGCGGCTGATGAGCGATATCACCGACGCCAGCCCACAGGAATATGCGCGGCTTAAGGACGAAGAGCGCCGGGAACAGGTGAAAACCTTTACGAAGGCGTGGATCATGCTTGATAAGGCGGTGCGTGAGGCCAATGATTCGCCGTTGCGTGGGGATTTGCCGGGGATGAAGGCCACTGACGCGGCCTTGTTCTACGGCGTGGAAGGGCTGCGCCAGCTTGAACGGCTGGGGCTGGTCATCGAACACGAGGTCAGGGACGAGGATACCACGCCGCTTATCGGCATGAATAGGCCGGATGCGGACTTGATTCTCCGGATGCTTGGTCTCTTGGGGGGCATAGCTCCCCCGGGGTGGGAGACTCCGCTGAGAATGCTGGATATCCTGGACATGAGGCGGCGCATTATCTGGGAGGCGAAGCAGGTCAAGGCGCCGGCCAATTCGGCGCCACGAGAAGGCGGGGGTGAGGCGGCGGCTGGTGAACTGCCCAAGGCCGCGTCAGGTGACCCCGCGTGGAAGTGGCCGGGGCTGCCGCTGTCCCTGGTGAAGCTGGCGGAGCTTCTGAGCGAGGCCGGGAAGCCGGTTGACGCCAAATGGCTTGCACATAGAGACCGCCTGGGGCGCGAGCCTTCCCGCGTCCTTTTTGATGCTCGTGCCAGTTGGGGGCACTGGATAGGAGCATGGATTGACAGGCCTCATGGTTGCGGTCTTTACGCTTTGAGGAGCGAGCCGAAGAACAAACCCGCGTCGTAAAAGTTTCGTAAAACCGTCATGTATCTCGTCCCGTTTCCGTGCTCTATCCTATAGAAGCACTGGAAGCGGGATTCTTGTTAAGAGGATACGCTCATGCCGGGATCGAGACTGACAACGCGGGAAGTGGCGGACATGCTGAACTGCCGCCCAGAAGAGGCCCTGCCGCTGCTGAAAGCGGCGGGCATTGCGTCAACACGCATGGGCTACCGGGGACCGATTCTCTGGGATGCTGCCGCCGTTGAGAGACTGATCGCCACGTTGAGAGCGGGGGCCAGCCGATGAACCGCCCCGCCCACATTCGCCGCCGTTCCCACCGCCCCGACCGCCTCACCCGCGCTCGGCGGGCGGAGCACGCCAGCACAGACACGCGCGTCTTGGCAGCGACGTTCTGCCGGTCGGCGCGGTTGTTGACTTTGCTTGGGTGGAGGGCCAGCCGATGACTCCCCACGCCTACCTGCCCCCGGCCGTGGTGGCCGCCTGGTCGAACCTGACCGAACCGGCCAAAGACGCCGCCGTCATACTCGCAACGTATATGAACGTGGACGCCACGGCTGGCGCGTTTGCCAAGGTCGGGACAATGGCGGAGAGGGCTCGTAAAACCATGCGGGCCTTCCAATACGGCCTGAGCGAATTACGCCGCCTGGGGCTGGTGGAATCCATCCGCCCCAAGGGGCCGCATGAGCTTTGGCGGCATAGGTGGAAGTCGCCAGAGGTGACGCCGGGCGACATGTCGCCACGCTTCACCCCTAAC
>CAYYEE010000530.1:0-3452 GCA_964470775.1 uncultured Planctomycetota bacterium
CGCGGCCGTGCACAACGTGTCGGCCATCGCGTCGGGCATTGTGCGCGCGGGCGCGGACATCGTGGTGATTGACGGCCTGCGCGGCGGCACGGGCGCGGCTCCCACGGCCATCCGCGACAACGTGGGCATCCCCATCGAGCTGGCGCTGGCGGCGGTGGACTCGCGGTTGCGCGAGGAAGGGATCCGCAACCAGGCGTCGGTGGTGGCGGCGGGCGGCTTCCGCAACAGCGCGGATGTGGTCAAGGCGATTGCGCTGGGCGCGGACGCGGTGTACATCGCCACGAGCGCGCTGGTGGCCATGGGCTGCCACGTGTGCCAGAAGTGCTATCGCGGCAAATGCAACTGGGGCATCGCGACGCAGGAGCCGAAGCTGGTGAAGCGGCTGAACCCGGAGATCGGTGCGCGGCGGCTGGTGAACCTGCTGCGCGCGTGGTCGCTGGAAATCAAGGAAATGATGGGCGGCATGGGCATCAACGCCATCGAGAGCTTGCGCGGCAACCGCCACATGCTGCGCGGCATTCATCTGAACGAGTGGGAACTGGAAGTGCTGGGCATTCAGCCGGCTGGCCGGTAGCGGCGGGCGCCCGCACCCGAATGGGCGAGCGATGAAACGAATCTACGCGAAAGAAGAATACTGCATCGGCTGCCGGCTGTGCGAGGTGCACTGCCTGGTGCAGCACAGCCGGTCGAAGAAGATCATCCGCGTCTTCCGCGAGGAGATGCCCGGCGCCATGCCGCGGCTGCTGGTGGAAGAGCGCGGCGCGGTGTCGTTCGCGGTGCAGTGCCGGCATTGCGAGGACGCGCCATGCGTGGACGCCTGCATGACGGGCGCGATGCACGTGCACGAAGGCGACGGCGCCGTGTTGCACGACGCGGACAAGTGCGTAGGGTGCTGGATGTGCGTCATGGTGTGCCCCTACGGCGCCATCCGGCGCGACATGAACGGCCGCAAGATCGCTTCGAAGTGCGACCTGTGCAAGGGGGAGGAGACGCCCGTTTGCGTGGCGAATTGTCCCAACGAAGCGCTGGTCTTTGAGGACCGCGACGCCAAGAATCCGAGGCGCCCATGAACGCTTTTGATTATTTCATCGCCGGGAACTCGGCCGCGGCCGTGGCGGCCATCGAAGGCATCCGCAAGCACGACCCGAAGGGCACGATTGCGCTCTGCTCAGACGAGCGCTACCGCGCCTACAGCCGGCCCCTGATCAGCTATCTGCTGGAAGGGCGGGTGAATCCGGAAGGGATGTACATTCGGCCTGAGGATTTCTATCGCCGCAACGGCGTAAAGACATTCCTGAACAAGCCAGCCGTGGCGCTGGATCTGAAGGCGCGGACGGCGAAGCTGAAGGATGGGAGCGCCATCCGCTACGGCAAGTTGTTGCTGGCCACGGGAGGGACGCCGTTCGTGCCCCCCATCCAGGGCGCGCCGCGCAGGACGCAGACCTTTACGTGCTGGGCCGACGCGACGCAACTGGAGAAAGCAGCGGCCAAGGGCACACGGGCGCTGGTGCTGGGAGCGGGTTTGATCGGCGTCAAGGTGACGGAGGCGCTGCTGCGCAGGGGTTGCGAGGTGACCGTCGTGGAACTGGCGGGCGGGGTGATGGCGCAGGCGCTGGACGCGACGTCGAGCGAAATGGCTGGAGAATGCCTGCGCGACATGGGGGCGAATGTGATCTGCGGCGCGACCGTGGAGCGGCTGGAGACGCGCGGCAAGGACAAAGTGGCGGTGTTGCGCGGGGGCGTGGAGATCCTTCACGACCTCTTCATCTGCGCGGTGGGCGTGCGGCCCAACGCGGGCCTGGCCAAGGAGGCTGGGCTGGAGGTTAAACGCGGCGTGCTGGTCGACGAGCGCATGAGGACGTCGGACCCGCATGTCTACGCGGCGGGCGACGTGTCCGAGGGCGCGGACCTGCTGCTGGGCGAGAAGCGTCCCATCCCCATCTGGCCGTCGGCGTCGCTGCAGGGACGGGCCGCCGGGGCGAACATGGCCGGCGCGGAGGTGAAGTACGCGGGCGGGTTCGCCATGAACTCGGTGCAGATCAACGACGTGCCCTTCATCTCGGCGGGCGTGCTGGAGTCGAAGGACCACCGGGTCGAGGTGATGGAGCGCCTGACGGCGTCGAAGCGGTGCTATCGGCGCATCCTGATCCGCGACGGCCGCATCATCGGGTTCGTGGTGGTGGGCGCCGTGGACCGGGCGGGCATCTTGACGGGGCTGCTGCGAGACGGCGTGGACGTGGGCAATTTCCGCGAGGAGTTGCTGGACGACGCGTTTGGCTACATCTCTCTGCCGCGCGAGCTGCGGCAGTCGAGGCTTTCGAGGGTGGCCACGGTATGATTACGATTGACGCGCAGGGCATGGAGTTCGCGGCGCTGAACCGCCAGGTGCGCGAGGCCGTGGCGGCGGGCGCGCGCCGGGTGAAAATCATCAACGTCAACGGACAGCGCTACATCGGCTGCGGGCTGAAGGCGGACATCAAGATCGAGGTGGAAGGCGTCGCGGGGGCGGACATGGCCGCGTTCATGGACGGGCCGGAAATCCGCGTCTCGGGCAGCGCGGAGGCGGCCATCGCGAACACGATGAACGCGGGCAAGGTCGTGATCCAAGGCAACGTGGGCGACGTGGCGGGCTACGCCATGCGCGGGGGCAAGATGTTTATCCGCGGCGACGCGGGCTACCGCGTCGGGATCCACATGAAGTCGTTCCAGGACAAAATCCCGGTGATCGTGGTGGGCGGGGTGGCGCAGGATTTCCTGGGCGAGTACATGGCAGGCGGCATCCTGATCGTGCTGGGCCTTAACCAGGAGGGGACGCGGCCGATCGTGGGCCGGTTCGTGGGCACGGGCCTTCACGGCGGCGCAATTTACGTGCGCGGCGACGTGACGCGCGAGCAGGTGAGCCGCGAGTTGACGCCGCAGGAGGCGGGGCCGGAGGACATGAAGCTGCTGAAGCGGGTGTTGAAGGAGTATTGCCAGGACATGGGCCTGAAGCTGGACGAGGTCATGTCGCGGCCGTTCGTCAAGTTGGCGGCGGACTCGCACAGGCCCTATCAGCGGCTGTACGCCTACTAATCGCGCAGGTATGATATCGCGGCTCGGGCGGCGCCGGCCGCCCGCGGGACTTGATAAACCGTGTTCTGAGGGCCGCGATGAGCCAGCGCGCTGGCGCCGGGCGGGTGGTGGTTCGCGAGTGGCCGGCCGCGCCGGCGGCCGCGGCGGCGTTCCGGCGGCTGGCGGGAGAGGCGAACCCGTTCTTTCTGGACAGCTCGCTGCCCATGCCGCGATGGGGGCGATGGAGCGTTGTGGGCGGCCGGCCGTTCTTGGTTCTGTCGTCGCGGGGCAGGGAGATTGAGGAGCGAACCCGCCAGGGGGCGCGACGGTGGAGGGCGGATCCCTTTGACGCGCTGCGCGAGGCGCTGGCGCGGTTCGAGGCGCTGGACGAGGGTTTCCCG
>CAYYEE010000531.1:0-3447 GCA_964470775.1 uncultured Planctomycetota bacterium
GCGCGCGGGGGCTCCCGCTCGCCTTTTATGCCGCGCCCGCCCGGCCTCCGCCCGAACCCTGGCCGCCCTGGCCGGCCAGACGAATGCGCGAACCGTCCGTCGTGCCAGGCGGAATGCGCACGTGATACGTCTTGGTCGTGGTCACGGGCGTGCCGTGCGGGCCCGGCTCCACACTGCGCAACGTCATGGCGCGCTTGGCGCCGTGAAACGCGTCTTCGAGCGAGATCGTGACCTCCGCTTCGTGCGACTCGCCGTCCTGCGCCCACATCGGCTGCGCGTCGGCCGGCGCGCGCCGCCCGCCTCGCCGGCCCGCGGCCCCGGCGAAACGCCCCAGCAGGTCATCCTCTATCCCCCCGAATCCGCCCCCGCCAAAGATGGCGGAAAAGAAATCGCTGAACGGGCTGCCGCTGGAGAAGTGGAACCCGCGCCCTTCTTGGCCGCCCGCGCCGCCGAAATCGAAGCGCACGTTCTCCCATCCGGGAGGCGGCTTGAAGTCCTGGCCCGCCTTCCAGTTGGCGCCCAGCGCGTCATACTTCTTGCGCTTCTCCGGATCCTTCAAGACCTCATACGCCTCCGCCACTTCTTTGAACCGGGCTTCGGCGTCCGGGGACTTATTCACGTCCGGGTGATACTTGCGGGCCAGCTTGCGGTAGGCGTGCTCAATCTCCTTCTGGCTCGCCCCGCGCGAGACCCCCAGCGTTTCATAGTAGTCTATATATTTCACCCCAGCCACGGCTTGGTCCCTTCACAGCATTCTCCATCACGCATGGACACACCTTGCCCGCCTCCGCATGGTGAAACACCCCATGCAATTGCCGCGCCACACTCCGTCAGACACCATAACATACGGAGGCGCCAAATGATAACGCAACAACCCCGCCCACGCCTTGCCCTTCCCGGCCCGGCCAGCGCCGTTTTGGCGCGGCAAATTGCCCTGCGCGCCCCAAGCCCCCTCCCACTCGTCCCATGCCTCCCCCTCCCCATTCAGTTGCGCCCGTCCCCCTGCCGATATATACTTGGCCTCACGCAACGGAGATGCTCATCTATCTGCGACGATGGGGGAGACCATGGCGCGCCTCATCGCCATCGCCGGGCCAATGGCTGGCAGAGAATTCGAGGTCGGCGACCGCGCCATCATAGGCCGCGCCACGGACTGTGACATCCGCCTCGACGACCTCACCGTGTCACGCCGCCACGCCAGCATCAGCCGCGTCGGAGCAGGTTGCGTCCTCGAAGACCTGCACAGCGGCAACGGCGTGTTCGTCAACCAGCGCCGCGTCATCGAACCCGTCCAACTCGCCGACGGCGATGAAATCCGCCTCTCGCGCCACACCTTCAAGTTCATCCTGCCCCCGGCCAAGCACACGACGTCGGTGACCATCCAGGACCGGTCAGCGGCCCACGAATCCTCCATCCTCGGCTCCGTGGCCGTCGAGTCCACCCAGACCGCCACCCTCGCCGCCGGCCAGCCTCCCCCCGCCACCCACCAGCGCCTCAACACCTTGCTCCAGATCAGCAACGCCCTGCAGAGCGAGTTCAACCTGCCCAAGCTGCTGAACCTCATCCTCGACACCCTGTTCAACGTCTTCCCCCAGGCGGACCGGGGCTTTGTCATGCTTTCCGACGACACGGGCAAGCTCCACACCCGCGCTGTGCGCAGCCGCAGCGAACAGACCGAAGAAATCGCCATCAGCCGCCGCATCATCAGCGAGGTCACCCAGCGCCGCATGGCCATCCTCAGCGCCGACGCCAGCGACGACTCCCGCTTCGGCGGCGCGATGAGCATCGTCAACCTCCAGATGCGCTCCATGATGTGCTCCCCCCTCATCGCCCAGGGCCAGGTCCTCGGCGTCATCCACATCGACACCGTGCGCCAGGACGAGCGCTTCACCCAGGACGACCTGGAGCTGCTCACCGGCATCGCGTGCCAGACCGCCTTGGCCATCGCCAACGCGCGCATGCACGAGCGGCTCATGAAACGCCAGCGCATGGAGCGCGACCTGGAGCTGGCCGCCCAGGTGCAGAACAGCTTCCTGCCCGCCAAGGCCCCCGAAGCGCCGGGCTGGCGCTTCGCCGCGTGTTACCAAGCCGCCCTGGAAGTCGGCGGCGACTTCTACGACTTCATCCAGCCCGCCGAAGGCCGCATGATCGTGGCTGTGGGCGACGTGGCCGGCAAGGGCGTGCCCGCCGCCCTGCTCATGGCCCGCATGACCAGCGACGTCCGTTTCCTCTGCATGCAGGAACCCTCCCCCTCCCGCGTCCTCAGCCGCCTCAACGACCAGTTCCACGCCAGTTCCATCGAGGACGTGTTTGTCACGCTTCTGCTGGCCTCCATAGACCTCAAGACCCGCCTCATCACCTTCTGCAACGCCGCGCACTGTCCTGCGCTGGCCTGGACCGCCGCCGACGCGCCCGTTGTCCAAGCCACCCGCGAATCCAACTACCCCATCGGCGTCGTCCCAGGCCACGTCTTCGAGGAAGAGACCTTCCAGATTCAGGCTGGAGGCGGTTTTTGGCTCTACACCGACGGCGTCATCGAGGCCATGGACGACCAGCAGCGCCTCTTTGGCGTCGAACGACTCAAGTCCCTCCTCGAACGCAAAAAAGCCTCCGACACCGCGCTCCGCGACCTCCTGACCAGCATTCAGGAGTTCACTGGCGGCGCCCCGCAGTCCGACGACCTCACCGCGGTCAGCATAAACGCCCTCTGAACCCACGGATCTGACGCATCCGGCCAGTCTTCGCCTCAGTCTCCCCCCCCTTTCCGCCGATAATCCTGAAGAAGTTCTACCCTTCTTTGGAAACGACCGCGCCATGAGCATCCTGGGAGATGTCAGCTTTAGTGTCGCCAACGTCATCGGCAGACCCGCTGCCGATGCGCCCAGCGAAGCCCCGGGCGCAGCCATGTCCGGCCCCACCGTTCTCACCGGAACAGGCGTCGAAGTCATCCACGCGGGCCAGAACGTCACGACCGGCAAGGGCTTGCCGAGGCTCAGCCCAGGCCAAAAGGGCAGAAAGACCGAAGACAGCGAAGAATCCCTGGAACCCGGCGCCCTCAATGAGATGATGCCCCTGATCCTCCGCGTGCTGCGCTCCTTTCTCCCCACGGAGGAGAAGGTCCGCCTCATACACGACGTCATTATCCAATATGGCCAACTCGACATCGCCGAGCGGCCTTTCTTTCTCAGGCGCATGATCCTGCTTGTCAGCGAGCTGGAGGATGGCCTGCCCCCGCATCAGCGCAACACCGCCGACGACCGCGCCCAGGTCATGGCCGCCCTCCGCAATCTCCTCGTCGGACCCATCGTCATCGGCGAAACCGCCAAGACCCCCGACGAACCCGCCGCCCGCGGCGTTCCCACCAACTACACCCCATCCCGCCTCGACGCGACCGCCTAGTGTGGTGTTTCGGAAATGCCTTGCATTTCCGAAACACCACAGGGCGGG
>CAYYEE010000532.1:0-3433 GCA_964470775.1 uncultured Planctomycetota bacterium
CGCGTCTTCCTGGCGCGACCAAGGGTCGAGCCGGGTGATCATGTCGCGGAACATGGCGCTCTGGGCGGGATCGAGGCGGCGGGTCTCGCGCCGCAGGGCGCCGGCGCCGCCCGGCGCCAGGTCGCGGGCCTCGGTGGCCGCCACGTCGCTGGCCGCGCCTACGGAGATGACAATGTCGCCGGGGTCGTCGCCCGGCGGAAAGCAGAAGATGCGGCAGAGCCACTCTCCCGGGCCGCTGAGGCGCACCTGGGAGCGCGGCGGCGCCTGAAGGCGGCCTGCCCGGCTCGCAAGTTCAATCGCGAAAGAGGGATCGAGCAGGCCGGGGGGAAAGACTTGGCTGGCCATGTGCGGAGTCTCCTTCCACCCAGGGACGCCCTATGCTTGCCCGCGCTGCTTGTGTAGACTAGTGTCGCGCCTCAATATTCACGAGGCGCAACACGACGTAGCCGATGTCTGCAACTTGCGCCGAAGCAAAGAGCCGACTTTAGCCCTTTGTGCTTTCCCGGAAATGCAAGGCATTTACGGGAAAGCGCATTAGTGTTTGCTTGCGGAAATAGCCGCACATTTCCGCAGCCAATCACTAGATTACGCCGGGTCTGGCAGGTTGTCAACCCGTTGGGGTTTTGGACCTGCGCGGGCCTGGTCTGGCAAGGACATGGAGAGCGGTTTGGCGGAGGGCGGCGCATGGCGGCGAGGAAGACGAAGATCGTGGCGACCATCGGGCCGGCGTGCGACGGAGAAGCCACGCTGCGGCGCATGATCGAGGCGGGCATGGACGTGGCGCGGTTGAACTTCAGCCACGGAACCCATGAGGAGCACGGCCGGCGCATCCGGCTGTTGAGAAAGCTCTCGAACGAGGCGGGACGGCCCGTGGCTGTGCTGCAAGACTTGCAGGGACCGAAGATCCGCACCGGCCGGCTGGAGGGCGGCAAGGCCGTGCGGCTGCGTCCCGGCGCGCGCCTCGACATCACCACGCGGGAGTTGGAGGGCACGGCCGAGCGCGTGTCCACCACCTACACGGCGCTGCCTTCCGATTGCCGGCCTGGGTCGGAGCTCCTGCTCGACGACGGCCTCTTGCAGTTGCGCGTGCTGGAGGTGGCTGGCGACACGGTGCGCTGCGAGGTGGAGGTCGGCGGCTTGCTGGGCGAGCACAAAGGCATCAACCTGCCCGGCACGCCGGTCAGCGCGCCGGCCCTGACGGACAAGGACCGCGAGGACCTGGCGTTCGGCGTGGGCGAGGGCGTGGACTACGTGGCCTTGTCGTTCGTCCGCCGGGCCGAGGACATCCACGAGGCCCGGCAGTTGATCCGCGCGAGCGGCGGCAGCGCCCCGATTATCGCCAAGATCGAGCGCATGGAAGCCGTCAAGGACCTGCGGTCCATCTTGGCCGCGGCGGACGGCGTGATGGTCGCGCGCGGCGACCTGGGCGTGGAGACGTCCAGCGCCGACGTGCCGCTGCTGCAAAAGGAGATTACGCGCCTGAGCGCTCTGTATGGCAAGCCCGACATCACCGCCACGCAGATGCTGCAATCCATGATCGACAACCCGCGCCCCACGCGCGCCGAGGCGTGCGACGTGGCCAACGCCGTCTTCGATGGCACGGACGCGGTGATGCTCTCGGGCGAGACCGCGTCGGGCAAGCACCCGGTGGAAGCGGTGCGGACCATGGCCGAGATCGCGGCCAAGGCGGAGACCCGCCTGGCCGAATACGGCCGGGGGCTCGGAGGAGGGCTGAGAGAAGAGCGCAGCGTGGCCGGCGCCACGGCCGTGGCCGCGTGCGTGGCCGCGCGCGAGTGCGGCGCCCGCGTCATCGCGTGCCTGACGCGGTCGGGCCGCACGGCCACGCTCGTGTCGCAACTCAGACCGGACGCCGCCGTGGTGGCGCTGACGCCCAGCGAGGCGGCCTATCGCCGCATGGCCCTGCCTTGGGGCGTTCAAGCCGCGCGCGTGCCCGAGACGCCGGCCGAGAACCTGTGCCAAGTGGCCGAGCGCGCCCTGCGCCGCGGCGGCTGGGCTCAGTCCGGCGACGTGGTTGTGCTGCTCACCGGCGACACCGTGGCCGCCGGCGCCACGAACACCATGCGGCTGGTGAAGATCGGCGGCTAGGCGCCCGCCCCAGCCCTTCCGGCAAGTCCGGCGGGCCCGAAGCCCTTGCGCCCGCGCCTTGCCGCCATCCCCTGGCCCATGATAAACTTATAAAGCTAGCGGCCCGTTGAAAAAGACACCGCGTCGGCGGGGACATATTGCGGAAGCCCGCCAACGGCGGGATCAAACGTGTCGCCGGAACAGACGCGACATTTTCAACAGGCTGCTACTGTGGTGTTTCGGAAATGCCTTGCATTTCCGAAACACCACAGGGCGGGCTAACTCGATACTTTAGACGCGTCAAGCGCCGGGTTTGTGTCATGTAGTGTTTCTCGTTCAATCTCCCCTTTCGGGTCCTCCGGCTGGGCTGGAGCGGCCCGCCTTTTCCGGGATGACGCCATGTCTTTTGTTGACCAGATCGGCCGGCTGTTCGTGAGTGTTTTTGGCTCGGCCAACGAGCGCAAGCTCAAGCCGCTCAAGGCGATGGTGAATGAAATGAACCGCCTGGAGCCGGCCATGCGGCGCTTGTCGGACGAGCAGCTTGGCCGCAAGACCGTGGAGTTCCGCGACCGGCTCAACGACGCGCTCAAGGGCCGGCGCGACTTCACCGCCGAGGAGGCGGACGAAGCGCTGGAACCCATGCTGCCCGAAACCTTTGCCGTCGTGCGCGAGGCCAGCCGGCGAACCGTCACCACCCCGGCCGCGTCGGGCTTTCAGCCCATGCGGCATTTCGACGTGCAACTCCTGGGCGGTCTCATCCTCCACCGCCGCGGCATCGCCGAAATGGTCACCGGCGAAGGCAAGACGCTGGTGGCCACGCTGCCCGCCTACGCCAACGCGCTGCTGGGCCGCGGCGTCCACGTCGTCACCGTCAACGACTACCTGGCCCGCCGCGACCGCGACTGGATGGCGCCCATGTTCGAACTGCTGGGCATGACCGCGGGCGCGATCCAGAGCGATCAGGACTACGACGCCAAGCGCGCAGCCTATCAATGCGACGTGACCTACGGCTATGACAGCGAGTTCGGGTTCGACTATCTGCGCGACAATATGCGTTGGTCGGCCAAGGAGCAAGTGCAGCTCGGCCGCATGTACTACGCCATCGTGGACGAGGTGGACAGCGTGCTCATCGACGAGGCGCGCACGCCCCTCATCATCAGCGGCCCGGCCGAGGACAGCACGGAGAAGTACTACCGCGCCGACAGCGTGGCCCGCAAACTGAAGGCGGGCGTGCATTTCGAGGTCAAGGAGAAGGAGCAGACCTGCCACCTGACCGAGGCCGGCACGGCGGCCGTCGAACGGATGCTGGGCGTCGACAGCATCTACTCCGGCCGCAACACCGACTGGC
>CAYYEE010000533.1:0-3423 GCA_964470775.1 uncultured Planctomycetota bacterium
GGAGAACGAAGGCGGCGAAGAAGGACGGCGACGGCGGGGGAACCACGAAGGGCACGAAGAAGACGAAGCACGGAACCGGCGAGGCAGGGAAAGCGGAGGGCTTGTGCGGGGGCGAGGGGCGAGAGGAAGTTGCCTCTTGACACTGGAATGATTTTGCGGTATTATCATTCCACAAGCGCTCCGAAAAGACGGCAAAATTAAGCCGGATGTGCTATGGAAAATGGGATTGAATGGCCTGATTTGATTGTCTATCATGAAGATATATCCTAAACGGGTTGGCAATTCATGTCAAGCGGAAAAATGGGATTCTGGTATTATTATGCGGTTTTTTATTGCCGGATGGCAGGATTGGTGAGGGGGGATGGGACTCTGGGGTTGAGACGAGGCGTTGTCGCTGGGGGGAGCCGGATCGGTGGCGGTGTGTGTGGGGATGTGGGTGTGCGTGTGACTGGACAGGAGTTAGGAGGCGCAGGTGATGAAGCGTGAGCCCCGCACAGGCGAGGTGCGTTGTCCGCGTTGCGGCGCGCGGTTGCCGGTCTCCCCCCACCCGGCGGATGGGGCGTGCCGGGCCAGGGTGTATTGCGTGGCGTGTGGCGCGAGCGTGGCTGCGCAGCGCACGCCGGGCGGCGCGTGGACGCTGACCTTTGAAGAGACAGGCGCCGCGCCGGCGGTGACGTGATAGGAAGAATGGGAGTTTTGGGAAGTACGGGATTTGCGGGCTGAAGTCCCGCGGATGGTTGTTGGTTTCTTATTGACGCAATTTCGAGCCGGATGAGACAGCCGAGGCCCGAGAGGCCCTTTGTCCAAAGCGGTCCGTTGCGCCAGGTTTCTAAGCGAAGGAGGCGTCTATGGACCGCACCGAGCCGCTGCCCCCCTGCCGTCTTGCCCCCCCTGCCCCTTGCCGGCCGCGCGCCGGGTCGGGGAAGAGCCCTTGCGGCGCGTGCGCGAAGCGAGAGGCGTGCGCGACGCCCTGCGACAAGCTGGAGGCGCTGTTGCCGGGCGAACGCGAGGCGGAGCCGTGCCTGCCGATCCCGGTGGAAATCGCGGAGAGCGCGGGCGAGTGGCGACGCGAAAACGGTCAAATTCGAAAATTCTTGTTCAGGATTTTTTTGAAGCACAAGCGCGAGCTGACGCGGGCGCAGAGGAAGGTCGTGCAACTCGTTTATGGGGATGATCTTTCGACGCGGGAGGCGGCGGAGAAACTGGGCATTACACAGTCGGCGGTTTCGCAGCGGCTGACGACTGCAAGGGGCCGAATCCTCCGGAAAAACCTTATCGCTTTGCGTACTAGTGGAGGGACACAACGAGGCGAGGCAAGCGAGGGCGCGCAGGAACCGCAATCCAAAAACGACGGACTCGCGCAGAGGCAGGGAGGCGCGGAGGACGGCGGAAAGCGACCGGTGAAAAACCGCCGACGAACACGGAGCGACGCGGATGCGGCGGGAGGCGAACGGCTAAGCGCGGATCAATGGGAGGAGGACGGGCGATGATGAACCGACCTGTTCGCTGGCGGGAGGCGAGGGTGGAGGCGGGGCAGTGTCCGGTGTGCGAGTGGTGGTTCGACGGGGTGATGGTGGGCGCGGGCGAGCCGACGGGCGACACGGCGCCGATCGTGGAATGGGCTGTGGACGCGCGGCGGTTCGGGCGGTGCCTGAAGCACGAGTGCGCGGTGAGGAACCGCTTTGAGGCGCCGGCGCTGGAGCGGCCGCCCGCGGAGAGTCCGGCGGCGGCGGTGGCGTGAGGCGGGGGCCGCGCCGCGGGAGGGGCCGAAGGCGCGCGGCGGCATGGAGGAGCCGGGTCATGACAAAGCCCGTTGACGAATGGACGGTGAAGGCGGTGGTGGAGGCGCTGCACGAGGGCAAGACGCTGCGGGCGGCGTGCGAGGGGGCGGGGGTGTCCGCGGGCGCGCTGCTGATGCGCGTGGAGCGGAGCGCGAGGCTGAAGGGGTGGATGGCCGAGGCGGCGCGGACGATGGCGGCGCTGGTGGAGGACGCGCTGTATGAGGCGGCGCTGGACGGGAACGTGACGGCGCAGACGCTGTACTTGTGCAATCGGGCGCCGGAGCGCTGGAGGCCGGCCGCGTCGGCCAAGGCCAGCGCGGAACCGGCGGGCGGCGGCATGACGCCGGCAGACCTTCTTCTGAAATATCGCCGCGAGGATGGCAACCATGAGACCGCGTGTGCTCAAGATGGCGCGGAGCGCGGAGACGGACAAGGCGCTTCTGAACCGGAAGTGGCTTGAGCGGCCGGAGCTGTTCTGCCGGGACTTTTTGGGGCTGACGCCGTGGGCGCGGCAGGTGGACATCCTGCGCGCGGTGGCGAGGCACAACCGCGTGACGGTGCGCAGCGGGCACGGGGTGGGCAAGAGCACGGTGGCGGCGGCGGCGGCGCTGTGGTTTACGCTGCTGCATGATCCGGCGATTGTGCTGACGACGGCGCCGACGGCGCGGCAGGTGGAGCAGGTGTTGTGGGGCGAGATTCGGCGGCTGATCTTGGGCTGCCGGTGGCTGCGGGGGGTGGGGTCGCTGAACCGGATGGAGTGGCGGCTGGGGCCGAGGCGTTTTGCGCTGGGTCTGAGCACGAACGACAGCAGCCGGTTCCAGGGGTTCCACTCGCCGAACATTCTGGTGGTGATTGACGAGGCGGCGGGCGTGGACGCGGACATCTACCAGGCGGTGCAGGGCGTCATCACGAGCGAGAACGCGCGGCTGCTGCTGATCGGCAACCCGACGACGACGAGCGGGTTCTTCTACGAGTCGCACAAGCCGGACAGCGGGTTCGAGCGGCTGGCGGTGTCGAGCGAGGAGTCGCCAAACGTGAGGGAAGACCGCGAGGTGGTGCCGGGGCTGGTGACGCGGCGGTGGGTGGAGGAGCGGCGGGCGGAATGGGGCGAGGGGTCGCCTTTGTACCGGGCGCGGGTGCAGGGGCGGTTTCCGGAGAGCGCGGCGAACGCGCTGGTGTCGCTGGGGGCGCTGGAGGCGGCGCAACGGCTGGAGGCGCGGCCGGGCGGGGCGCCGGTGTTGGGGCTGGACGTGGCGCGGTTCGGGGACGACGAGACGGTGATCGTGGCGCGGGCGGGGGCGGTGATCGTGGAGTGCGCGGCGGTGCGCGAGAGCGACCTGATGGCGACGGCGGGGCGGGCGCTGGACACGGCGCGGCGCCACGGGGTGTCGCCGACGGACATGCGCATTGACGACAACGGCGTGGGCGGCGGGGTGACGGACCGTCTGCGGGAGCTGGGATTCGCGGTGACGGCGGTGAACGCGGCGGCGGCGGCGAGCGAGCCGGGTCTGTACGCGAACGCGCGGGCGGAGATGTGGCGGCGCATGGCCGCGGCCATCGAGCGGGGGGAGTTGTCGCTGCGCAACGCGCCGGAGCGGCTGGTGGCGGACCTGGCGGCGCCGACGTATTCGTTCACGAGCCG
>CAYYEE010000534.1:0-3398 GCA_964470775.1 uncultured Planctomycetota bacterium
GCGACAGCGGACACGGATCAATGGGCGCCCGGCGCCCACTGGGCAACGTTTGGTATTATGCATGCAAATGTGACAATATGCAAGCACGATTCGCGAGCTGCCGGGCTGATGGGTGCAGGAATCACCCCGTGCCACCAAAAGCCTCCATCCCAAGGACGAAGTGGGCAAATCCAGGCTCTTTTCTTTCGCCGTCGCGCTCGTTGCCACAGTGTTACGGAACCATCGCCTCCAAGCCACCCTCGCCAGAGTCGCCAAGCCACGGACGCCTACATTGCTTTGTGTCACAACATACTATCATCAAATACTTTATTACACAGCAATCTCCGCAAGCATCCCCCACATGTCACAAACCCAACTCGGAAAGCCATGTCGCGGGCGCCACTCATGTCAGAACAGCGCAACAACACGCGCATGTCCCCACCGGTTTTTTGCTTGACAAGACCCTGTAAAGAGGTTAGGCTCTAACCAGTGGTGTATTTTTACCCACTGGGTAAAACAAGACACCTCGTTCTCCATGAGGACCGGAAACGTCGAGTCGCTGCAGAGGCAAACGAGCCCTGACAAGCGTGCTGTCTTTCCCCGGCTTCGGAACGCTGCTGTTGGGTCGCGCTTGCGACCTCGCCCCTTCTGGGAACGGCCGGTCTCTCTAGCGGCCCGTTGAAAAAGAAACCGCGTCGGCGGGGACATGGCGCCTCAGCCCGCCAACGGCAGGATCGCAACGTGTCCAGGGAACAGACGCGACATTTTCAACAGGCTGCCAAACGATCAGTTGCCAGGGAGACCGGATTAGGCGCTGAACGGTGGCGCCGGAGCCGGGGCGCGACAAGACACGAGGCGCGCAACCCAGCGTCTTTGCGGCGCCGAGCCCCCCTCCCGGCGCCAGCAAGAAAAAGGGACGGGACCTCAGGTCCTGTATGCGCAGGGACGCGCTTCCCGCCCGCCTATGGCGGTGGACGGCCCTCGCGGCCGGTGGTTACCGAGAGCCAGGGACGGCTCTCGGGACCCGAATTCAGCGCCAAGTCCCTCCCGCCTCATGCCCCGCGCCACCCCGACGAGCCAGCCCCCTGAAAACCCCTGGCCGCTCCGCGCTCCCCGCGGGCGCTCCTCCGGCTCAGCCTCCCCAAGCCCCCACGCCCGAACCCCCAGAAATCCATGAACTTGCGTCGCGGATCGCCTTGACCCGCCCCTGCGAGGCCAGATACAATCACCACGGCCGTCCGCTCCGGAGTTCTGAGAAGCGGCCCGCCGTTTGGCAGTGGCGCCAACACGCCAGCCGCACAGCCTCCCGCGCGGCCAGCGCGCCCAAGGAACGGCCAGCCGCGCAGCCGTCCGCACGGCAAAGGCGCCTCAAGAAAGGGGTGCAGCCCCGTGGAAGAATCGTCGCGCAAAGCAAGGACCTGGGCCGCAAAAAGCCTGTCAACGCTAGCCGCCGTCGTCGCGCTGGCGCTCCCAAGCTGCAAGGCCGGCCCCGACTACCAGCCCCCCGACGTCGCCGCTCCCGCCGACTGGGGCCAGACCGACCCATCCCTCCGGCGCGAACCCGCCCAACTTGCCCAGTGGTGGCAAGCCCTCAAAGACCGCGCCCTCGATCAACTCATCGCCAGCGCCTACTCCCAGAACCTCTCCCTGCGTGTCGTTGGCCTGCGGGTCCTCGAAGCGCGCGCCTCCAGAGGCGTCGCCGCCGGCGACTTCTTCCCACAGATGCAGGCCCTCACCGCCGGCTACGAGCGCACCCTCATGAGCCGCAAGACCGCCAACGTCTCCCCCACCCACGACTTCGACACCACCTCCTTCGGCGGCGAAATTTCGTGGGAGCTCGACGTCTGGGGCCGCTTCCGCCGCGCCATCGAGGCCGCCGACGCCGACCTCGCCGCCGCCGCCCTCAGCTACGACGACGCCATCGTCAGCCTCGCCGCCGAAGTCGCCGGCAGCTACGTCGAGCTCCGCTCCCTCGACGAAAAGATCGCCCTCGCCAAGGAAAGCGCCGTCCTCCAGGCCAAGTCCCTCGAAATCGCCGAAGCCCGGAGCCGCGCCGGCGGCGCCACGGACCTTGACGTCGAACAGGCCAAGACCCTCCTGGCCGACACCCGCTCCCAGATTCCCGGCCTGATCGCCGACCGCCAGCGCGCCCTCAACCGCCTCTGCCTGCTCTTGGGCGCGCCCCCCGGCGCCCTCAACAGCCTCCTCGCCGCCCCCGGCGTCATCCCCACGCCCCCCGCTTCCCTCGCCGTGGGCCTGCCCGCCAACCTCGTCCGCCGCCGGCCCGACGTGCGCCGCGCCGAACGCGAAGCCGCCTCCCAATGCGCCCGCATTGGCGTGGCCAAGGCCGCCCTCTACCCCGCTTTCTCCCTCGCCGGCACGTTCGGCTGGCAAGCCCAAAGCGCCGCCGACCTCTTCAGCGTCCGCTCCCGCGACGCCGGCTTCGGCCCCTCCATGACCTGGGACGTCCTCAACTACGGCCGCCTCATCAACCAGGTCCGCGCCCAGGACGCCCGCTTCGAACAAGCCCTCAACCAGCACCAGGAAACCGTGCTCCGCGCCCTCCAAGAAGTCGAAGACGCCATGTCCGCCTTCACCCGCGGCCGCGAGCAAGTCGCGCTCCTCATCGAAGCCGTCGAAGCCGCCAAGCGCGCCCTCGACCTCGCCATGGTCCAGTACGAAGCCGGCGGCGCCGATTACACCCGCGTCCTCGACACACAGACCTCCCTCCTCCAGCAACAGCTCCGCCTCGTCAGCGCCCGCAGCGGCGTCGTCCACAGCGTCATCTCCCTCAACAAAGCCCTCGGCGGCGGATGGCAGCTCCGCGCCGGCCAGGAATACGCGCCCCCCGAATCCATCGAACGCATGAAAGCCCGCACCTCATGGGGCGACGTCATAGCCCCCAACTACTCCCAAGGCCGCGACCTGCTCCTCTTCCCGCGGCCCGGCGTCGACATAACCCGCTGATGCGCGGTTCGAGAGGAGAGAAGCCAGCAGCGCCGTTGCGGCTGTCCCGTCCCTGCTTTGGGGCGGGTTGCGCCCGAGCGCGGGCGTCTCGCCCGCAATCAGACCACAACGGCCCGCGACGCCGGGATGCGGGGTGGGGTTCACCCCGCCAATGTCGCATTCATGCGCTGGCGTTGGGCCCGTGGTGGGGCAAGCCCCACCCCGCGTCGCCGCTGGACGGACGATGGTTTTTCACAGACCGCAAGCTGGGCCGCGCACGCCTTTGCCACGACAAAGTTTCCTTTTCCCGGCCGCGCGCCGGGCGGGGATGGTCTTGGGCCCCTCGGCCCTCGAATCACGTTTGACGCCAGGAGCAACGCAATGAACAGGCGCCGCACGTCGCTGACACTCACAACCGCGGCGGTCATAGCCCTAGCCAGCGGATGCCAGAAAAAGCAGCCCCCCCCACCCCC
>CAYYEE010000535.1:0-3395 GCA_964470775.1 uncultured Planctomycetota bacterium
GCGGGGCTTGGGCTTCCGTCTCGGCCAGCAGGCGGCGCAAGTGGCGCAGGCCGGCGAGCATGTCGGCGATGGAGCATCCGCGGCCGCGGGGGCGGGGGGCGTAGTAGCCCGCGGGCAGGGCTTCGAAGTTGACCGCGCCGATGTTGCGCCAGGCCGTGTGGCGCAGGGCGGCGCGCATGATGCGTTCCAGGCCGGGGTGGGCGCGGGGCGGGGCGATGGTATTGTGCGCGTTGGCTGTGCGGGGCTTGAAGAGGCGGCGGCGCAGCAAGCCAGCGGGCCGGTCCCACGGGCGGGACACGGTAGGGGGGATGAGGTGAAAGACGTTTTTGGGGCTGACGAAGTGGAGACCCTCGATGAGGGAGCCCCAGGCTTTGATCTCTTCGATCACGGCATCGGCGCGTCCCCATGCGGAGATGAGGCTGTGCTCGATGTCCATGTTGAGGCAGGCGGCGGGCGGCAGGCCGCGGCGGCTGGTCCACTCGTTGACCAGGACTACGGCGCGGGCGATGTCGTGGATGCTCTGGCCCACGTTGCGCGCCCAGGGGGAGATGGGTTCCGTCTCCAGGGCGAGGCGCACGTGGTTTTCGACGGCGCAGGGAGCGGCGGCGATGAGGAGGCGGGCGATGTTCTGGACAGAGGCTTCCAGGTCGTCGCGCCAGGCTGCGCCGGGGTGCAGGACGAGCAGAGACGGCCCTTCGGGGGGACGCCGCAGAGCGGCGCCCAGGCGGATCTGTCCGCGCAGGAGGCGGAGGTTGTCGTGGAACTGGGCCGGGCTGGCGAGTTGGATGCCGTGGCGGCGGGCCGGGGTGTTGTAGCTCTCGACGCTGTGCATCGAGCGGACCACGCGGATGCGGTTGCGGTCGCACGCGGCGTGGAACCGCTCGACAAGGCCGGGCCGGGGTTCGGGGTCGCCGATGGCCAGGGGGCGCATCTGGCCCGCGGCTTCCACGCCGTCGGCGAGGCGCAAGGCTTCCTGGGCGGCGGGGTGGAGGAGCCAGTTGGCGGCAAGGCGGAGGTAGAGGTGGGCTGGCTCGGAGATGACGGCTGCGGGCAAGGAGGACTCCCAGGGCAAAGACGCGCGGCCGCTGACAACGGCGGAGGCGGCGACAAGCAGAGGCGGCGGCCTGGACGCGGGGGCGGCGGTGCAACGGCCAATGGAAAGGCAAGTTAGCGTGTTCGGCGGCGGGCGTCAACGGCAGGGGAACGGGGCTGGCGTCGCCGGGCGATTGACACCTTTTCCCTCTCTGATAGAATGTGTCCCTGGGCGGCTTGTGGCGTTTCCGCGGACTGTCCGGCTGGACAGGCGAAGCAGGAGGTTTCCGATTCTTATGAGCACTCACAACGTCGGCGACGGGATGGCGGCGGATGTGTTCTTCAATCGCGAAGAGGGGTTGACGTACGACGATTTCATCCTGATGCCCGGCCACATCAGCTTCGGCGTCGACGACGTGGACCTGGAAACGCAATTGACGCGCAAGCTGCGGATCAAGACGCCCATTGTCAGCTCGCCCATGGACACGGTGACGGAATCGCAGATGGCCATCTACATGGCGCTGCTGGGCGGCATCGGCATCATCCACTACAACAACACCATCGAGACGCAGAAGGCGCTGGTGCGGCGCGTAAAGCGGTTCGAGAACGGTTTCATCCGCGACCCCGTGGTGCTGACGCAGGATCACCGCATCCGCGACATTGACGAGATCAAGGCGCGGCACGGGTTCAGCGGCGTGCCGATCACGGACAACGGGAAGCCGGACGGGAAGCTGGTGGGGCTGGTGACGGAGCGGGACATTGACTTTGAGCCGGACCGGACGAAGAAGTTGAAGGAAGTGATGAACACGCAGCTCGTGACCGCGCGGGAAGGCGTGACGCTGGCCGAGGCGAACGAGATCCTCCGCAAGAACAAGAAGGGCAAGCTGCCCATCGTGGACGCGGAGGGGCGGCTGAAGGGGCTGGTGTGCAGGACGGACCTGCTGACGAACGAACAGTACCCGCTGGCGTCGAA
Organism: uncultured Planctomycetota bacterium; assembly: GCA_964470775.1. Lineage (GTDB taxonomy): Bacteria > Planctomycetota > Brocadiia > CAIUPP01 > CAYYEE01 > CAYYEE01. The sequence continues at coordinate 2,006 of CAYYEE010000535.1, forward strand.
GAACGCCTCCAAGCAGCTGCTGTGCGGCGCGGCCGTGAGCACGCACGACGAGGACAAGGAACGGCTGGCGGCGCTGGTGGAAGAGGGGCTGGACGTGGTGGTAATTGACTCTTCGCAGGGGGATTCGGTGTTCCAGATCCGGATGATCGAGCACATCAAGAAGAACCACCCCGGCCTGGAAGTGATCGCGGGCAACGTGGTGACGCCGCGGCAGTGCCATCACCTGATCGACGCGGGCGCGGACGCGCTGCGCGTCGGCATGGGGCCTGGGTCCATCTGCATCACGCAGGAGACGATCGCGGTGGGCCGGCCGCAGGCGACAGCGGTGTATCACTGCGCGCGGGCCGGCCGCGAGCGGGGCACGCCGGTCATCGCGGACGGAGGGATTCGCTGCACGGCGCACCTGGCCAAGGCGCTGGCCGTGGGCGCGTCGACGGTGATGATGGGCTCGCTGCTGGCGGGCACGTCGGAGTCGCCGGGCGAGTACATCTACGAAGGCGGGCGCCGGGTGAAGAAGTACCGCGGCATGGCGTCGCTGGAGGCGATGCAGGCGGGCGGGGCCAAGCGCTACTTCTCGGAGAAGGACAAGGTGAAGGTGATTCAGGGGGTGGAAGGCTACGTGGCGGACCGGGGATCGCTGCGGACGTTCATCCCGTACATGGTGCAGAGCCTCAAGCACAGCTTGCAGGAGTTGGGCCGGCGCAGCATGGCGGACATGCACAAGGCGCTGGACAGCGGGGAACTGCGGTTCGAGAAGCGTTCGGTCTCGGCCCAGCGCGAGGGCGGTGTCCACGGGCTGATTTCGTACAAGGAGCCGTCGCTGCCTGGGTGGTCATGAGGGTTTTGGCCGCGCGAACTTGCGCGCGGCTGGCGCGTTTCGAGGAAACGGCCCGGGGACGGGGCGTTTCCTGGGAGGGGGCGAGCCAGGCCAGTGGCCTGAGGAGCGGATGCGATGCCGCTGAGAGATGAGCGTTTGCTGGACGTCATGCGCAAGACGCGCCAGCGGCTGGATTGCCTTTGCGGGGAGCTGCTGAGCGGCTTTTCGCCCGTAGAGGACGGAGTGTGGCGTCCGCCGATGGACGTGTTCGAGAGCGCGGACAGCGTCCTCATCAAGGTCGAGGCGCCGGGGATGCGGATCGAAGACACGGAGGTGGTCGTGGAGGGGAATGTGGTGACGCTGCGGGGCATGCGGCGCGACGAGCCATGCTCCGGCCGCCAGGTGGCGCACCAGATGGAGATTCGCTACGGCCGGTTCGATCGGCGGGTGGCGATTGAGGGGGCGATAGACCCGGACGGGATCACGAGCCGCTACGCGGGCGGGTTTTTGGAAGTCATCGTGCCCAAGGCGCGCGCCCAGGAGGCCCGGCGCGTGCGCTTGCAGTTCGGGCAG
>CAYYEE010000536.1:0-3388 GCA_964470775.1 uncultured Planctomycetota bacterium
GTCGGCGGGGACATGGCGCCTCAGCCCGCCAACGGCGGGATCGCAACCTGTCCCCGGAACAGACCCCCGCCGCCCCAACCTTCTCCCTCGCCCTACACTTCGCCGCCCAAGGCCGCGACCGCGTGGACGCCATCCGCGTGGAGAAATGGTGAAGGCCGGATGCGCGCGCCTTGCTCGCATCCGGCCCTCGGTCGTCTACGTCCTTGCCGTCCTTGGCGTCCTTCAGCCTACGCGCCTCACCCATACGCCTCCCAGAACAGCTTCTCGATATCCGCCACCAGCGGGTAGGCCGGGTTCGACACCACGCACTGATCCTCGAACGCCGTGCGCGCCATGCGCTTCACTTCCTTCTCAAACGCCTCGCGGCTGACGCCGGCCTCCCTAATCGTCGCCGGCACGCCCACCTTGGCCTTCAGCTTGGCGATCGCCTCGATCAGGCTCTCCATGCCCTTCTCCGGCGTGGACGCGCTCAACCCCAGCGACGCCGCGATCTGCGCGTAGCGCTCTTTGGCCATATCGCGCGGGTACTTCGGGTACGTGGCCGACTTGCGCGGCGCGCTGTTGTAGCGGATGACCGGCGCCATGACCAGCGCGTTGGCCCGGCCGTGCGGAATGTGGAACGTGGCGCCCAAGATGTGCGCCATGCAGTGGTTCAGACCCAGCAGCGCGTTGGTGAACGCCATGCCCGCGATGGTCGAAGCGTTGTGCAGCTTTTCGCGCGCCTCCGCGTCCGACCCGTCCTTCACGGCCTTGGGCAGGTAATCGAACACCAGCCGGATGGCTTGCAGCGCCAGGGGGTCCGTGAAGTCCGACGCCACCACGGACACATACGACTCCAGCGCGTGCGACAGCGCGTCCATGCCCGTGTCGGCCGTCACGTTCGGCGGCACGGTCATGGTCAGGTTCGGGTCCACAATCGCCACGTCCGGCGTCATCTCATAATCGGCCAGCGGATACTTCACGCCCGTGGCCGCGTCCGTCACCACCGCGAACGCCGACACCTCCGACCCGGCGCCGCTCGTGGTGGGGATGGCGATCAGCCGCGCCTTCTTGCGCAGCTTGGGGAATGGGACCACGCGCTTGCGCAGGTCCATGAACCTCATGCGAAGGTCCTCGAACCGCGCCTCCGGATGCTCGTAAAGCACCCACATCGCCTTGGCCGCGTCCATGGGCGATCCGCCGCCCAGCGCGATGATCACGTCCGGCTCCTGCTTGCGCATGGCCGCCGCGCCCGCGCGCACCGTCTCCAGCGCCGGGTCCTGGCCCACGTCGCTGAACACCAGCGACTCGATCCCCGCGCCGGCCAGATACCCCTGCAGCCGCTCCACCAGCCGGTTCCGCACCGCCGACGGCGAGCACACGATCATCGCCCGCCGGAACCCCATGCTCTTCACCTCCAGCCCGAAAAACGCGTCAAATGCGCCCGGCTCGAAGTAGATGCCCTGCGGCACGCGGAACCATCTCATAGGCGCCATCCTCTTCAGCACGCGCTTGATGTTGAGCAGGTGTTCAACCGACACGTTGTCCGTGGTGATGTTCTTGCCGCCCGCGCCGCAGCCCAGCGTCAGCGACGGCCGCGTGCGGTTGTAGACGCCGCCGATGCCGCCATGCGACGACGGCGAGTTCACGATCACCCGCCCCGCGTTCAACGTCTCCGCGAACTCCTGAATCACCGCCGCGTCGCGCGAGAAGATGGACGCCGTGTGGCCCAGCCCGCCGAAGTGCATCAAGTCCGCGCAGAGGTTCACCCCTTCTTCCAGGTTCCTGGCGGAATAGAAACCCATCACCGGGCACAGCTTCTCGCGCGACAGCGGGAACTTCTCGCCCACGCCCTTCATCTTCGCGATCAGCAGCCGCGTCCCCTCCGGCGCCTTCACGCCCGCCATCTCCGCCACGCGCATGGCGCTCTGGCCCACCACCGCCGGGTTCATGCCCTCCTTCTCGACGTCAATGACAGTTTTTTCCACCTTCGCCGCCTCGGCCGGCGTCAGGAAATACGCCCCCTGCGCCTTGAACTCCTCGATCAGCGCGTCCTTGATCTCCTCGTCCGCCACCACCGCCTGCTCCGACGCGCAGATCATCCCGTTGTCGAACGTCTTGCTCAGCAGAATGTCGTGCGCGGCCTGGCGGACGTCGGCCGACGAGTGCACATACACCGGCACGTTGCCCGGCCCCACGCCGATAGCCGGCGTGCCCGACGTGTACGCCGCCTTCACCAGCCCCATGCCCCCCGTGGCCAGGATCAGCGACAAACCCGGATGCGTCATCAGCTCGTGCGTCAGCTCGCGCGACGGCTCCTCCACCCACCGCACGCAATAATCCGGCGCGCCCGCCTTCAGCGCCGCCTCATACAGCGTCTTCGCCGCCTCGATGCTGCACTTCAGCGCGTTGCGCGACGCGCTGATAATGATCGAGTTGCGCGTCTTCAGCGAAATGAGAATCTTGAACATCGTGGTGGACGTGGGGTTGGTCACGGGCGTAATGCCCAGGATCACGCCCAGCGGCTCCGCCACCTCCACGATCCCCGTCCGCGGATCGTCGCTGATCACCCCAACCGTCTTCCGGTTGCGGATGTCGTCAAAAATATACTCCGTCGCGAACTCGTTCTTGATGACCTTGTCTTCAAAGACCCCCATGCCCGTCTCTTCCACCGCCATGCGCGCCAGCTCGTCGCGCCGCGCCAGCCCCGCCTTGGCCGCGGCCTCCACGATGCGGTCCACCTCCTCCTGGCTGTACTGCGTAAAGATCGCCGCCGCTTCCCGCGCCTGCGAAACCAGCTCATCCGCGGCCGCCTTAAAACTCCCCGGCGCCGCGCCACCACTCTCCTTGGCCATGCCCGTCCCTCCGATACAGGAAATCCTGCCCTCCGGCGCCAGCCCGTACCAGCGCCCTCCGCGTCTTCGCGTCCTCCGCGCGAGCCGCGCCTGCGCCTACGCCCACAGCCCCCTCAACGCCTCGTCCTCATCCTCAAAAAAGCTGAACACCGCGTCCAGCCCCGACACCTTGAAAATCTTGTACACCGCCGGCCGCGCCCGGATCACCCCCATCTTCTTCCCCGCCGCCTCCGCCTTCTTCCGCACCGACAACAGCGCCCGCAACCCCGCGCTGCTGATGAACTCCACCCCCCCCAAGTCCACAATCAACCCCTTCTTGCACGAATCCACCGCCGCCAGCGCCCCGGGCGTCGCCGCCTCCGAAGCCGCCAAATCCAGCCGCCCCGAAAGCATCACCACCTGCACATCCGCGTCCTGCCCGCACGCCCGAACGATCACTGACATAGCCCATAACCTCCCTGGTGTTTTGATCCAGAAACGCCCAGCGCTTCCGGAACAGCACACAAGACCTCCAAGCCCGCCGCGCGCCGCCAACACCCGCCAGCGGCCCGTTG
>CAYYEE010000537.1:0-3388 GCA_964470775.1 uncultured Planctomycetota bacterium
GCTCACCCACCCCGCCGCCCGCTTGCCTTCCGCCTTGGCCGCGCCGCGCACGAAAAAGTGGTCCCACTGGTCCTGAACCAGCGAGACGCCGCTCGCGCTCTCGACCGTCTTGCCGCCGGCCACGCCCAGCGACACCGTCTTCACGCCCGGCGCGTCCAGCCCCAGCGCGATGTCGCGATACCGGACCTTGCGCGAGTCCTCGGTCAGCACAAACGTGTGATAGACCCGCGCGAACGGCTCGCCCGCATAGGCCATGATCCGCGTCACGTACTGCCCCGACCTCGCGCCCGCCGCGCTCTGCTGCCAACCCGCTACCTTCACGACCACGCGCCGCGGCCCCGACTCCTCCACCGCCACCTCCAACGGCGCGGCCGCGTCCGACGAAAACGTGGTCCCCGTGTGCTGCGTCAGCCACGCCGCCCCCCCGCCCGCCGCGCGCTCGCTCTCCGCGAACTGCCCGTCGCCGTTCGCGTCCAGCCACACGCCGGCCAGCCACTGCCCCTTGGCTTTGGGCGTCACGAACTTCAGCGGACCCGTCACCACCGTCACCGCGTCCTTGGCGTCTTCCACCTTCAACGGCGAAGCAAACGCCCCCCGCTTCACGTCCGTACCGTACTCGAGCTGATACGTCACCTCTCGATCCGCCGCCACGTCAGCCGAAAAGTCCACCAGCAGCCACTGCACATGCCCGTTCGGCGTCCAGCGCGCCGTGGTTCGAACCTGGCAAGGCTTCTCCTGGCCGTCCGGCCCCAGCAGCCGCACGTTCGCGTCGCTGCGCAAAGCGCCCGGCGGAAACGGCACGCCCGTCGTGACCGGCCACGTCTTGACCCCGGCCGCCACAGGCTTCACGACCAGCGGAACCCGCGCGCGCGCCGGCTCGCGGCTTTGGCCTTCGGCCTTGACGAACGGCGCCACGGCCGTGGCCAGCGCCTCGCCGCCCGCCATCAGCGTCGCGCTCAGCTCATACGCCCCAGGCGTCAAAGCTGCCAGGTCCACGCCCAGCGTGGCGCGCCGGTCCGCGCAGGCCAGCAACTGCCCCTTCACCGGCCGTGGCGCGCCGTCCGGCGTCAGCGCCAGCCGCACCGCCGCCCCGCTCAGCAGGCTGGGGCTCACGTTCACCGTCAAGAACGCCTGGCCGTCCAGAAGGTCAAACCCATAGACCTTGCGGTCCATCTCCAGCGAAACCGCGGCCGGCGGCTCCATGGGCGCCACGCTGGACCACAACGTCTGCTTGGTTTTCACGTCCGCCACGGTCACGGCCAGCGTCACACCCTTGCCCTGCGGGTTCTTCGCCATCCACGCCGGGGGAATCTCGTAGGGCAGCTCAAAGCTCGCCTTGCCGCGCCCTGGCAGGTTCAGCCGCACGCTCTCCGTTCTGGGCTGCGCGCCGGGCAGCGTCAACACACAGCGCGCCTCGATTTCGCGGCTCTCGTCCGTCAAAGACGCCACCACCCCCCGCACCCAGTTCGCGCCCACCACCCCCTCGCCGCGGCTGATCTGAGTCACCGCCGCCGCCGCCGGCCGCGCGAACAGCGCCCGCTGGAACACCTTGGGCGCCAGGTACGCCCCGCACCACGCCGTGTTGCTCTCGTCCGGGAAAACACGCGCGTTGCGCCCCGCGTTCAGCCCCCATGTCCGACCCGCCAGCGTCTTAACCCCAAAGCTCTTCAGCGGCAGCGCCACCTCCAGCGTCCATGCCCCGTCCTCTCGGCCCGACGCCGCCACCGCGTTGGACGACCACGCCTGATCAATGGAGTCGTCCGCCTTGTGATGCGCGTCCCAAACGTTCCCGGCCAGGTCCACGGCGATCTGATACGCTTCCTCGCCCGCGCCCGTCGTGTCCAGAAAGAACTCCAAGCTGTCGCCCCACCCGATGTCGCCATCGGGCTTGTCCAGCCTGGCCGGCGCCTTCAGCTCACGGGCCTTGGGATCAAAACACCTGGCCCCAATATAAAGGTACGCGTCGTCCCAAAGGAAGAACACATGCGTCTGCGTCTTGGACGGGGTCGACCGCCCATTGCCCAGCAGAAAGAACTCCCGCGCCACCAGCGCGTTCTTCCACACTGCGTCATCCAGCGCGCCATCCACCTTGGGAGCGCGCTCAGCCCTGGGGCATAGCTCGCTCGACACCGTGGCCGACCGCGCATAGACCACCGGCGCATACCGCACACGGGGCGCCAGCTTGCCCTCCTGAGCCCCCCAAGCCTGCCCGCAGATAACAGCTATCATCAATCCTGAAAACAGGTTACGTACGGATTTCATGGCCCTCTCCTCGCTCATGCATCTATCGCCCCCTGCCACGCCACACTCCTCCGATGAGTCCCACGCCCCCGGTAACGCCCCCTCCTCTCCCCGAAAAAACGCACTTGACACCCAAGCTACCGCGTACTATAAAATTAAAATAGCACGGCCTAGAACACAGCGTCAACCTCCAAGCCCCCAGATTCAACCACGCAGCGTCGGCGGGGACATGTTGCGCAAGCCCGCCAACGGCGGGAGCGCAACGTGTCCCCGGAACAGACGCGACACTTTCAACAGGCGGCTGGAACACAGCGTCAACCTCCAAGCACCCAGATGCAACCACGCAGAATCGCCAAAAGCTCCAAAGCCATCGCAAGCGACATCGAAGCCCGCATCCGCTCCGGCGAGCTCAGGCCCGGCGAGTCCATCCCGCCCATCCGTGAACTGGGCGAAAGCTACGGCGTGGCGCCCATGACGATCCGCCGCGCCCTCAGCGCCCTGTGCGCCCAAGGCAAGCTCAAGACGGAACCCGGCGTCGGGGTCTTTGTCAGCGACCGCTGCCCTCTCGAAGGCGTCGTCTTCGTTTCCTCCTTCCACGAACGCCGCGAACGCCCGTGGTGGCTGGGCAATCCCGAACCCAACATGGCCGGCGCCAAGGAGGCCTGCGCCGAACTGGGCATCCCCCTCATCGCCGCCAGCGACAACGACGACCCCCGCCAGTTCCTTGGCCGCGGCTACGGATTCCTCATCAACTTCGCCGACCTTGTCGCGCCGGAGATGGTCCCCTGGACCACGGCCATCATCAACGCCCGCGCTCCCCACGTCTCCGTGGGCTTCGACCACGGCATGTTCAACTACATGACCCCCGACTTCGGCGCCGCCATCAGCCTTGCGCTGCGCCATCTCCGTTCCCTGGGCCACCGCCGCATCGCCATTGTGCCACGCCCCCGCGCCACGGGCCAGCCCTTCTTCACCCACGTCGGACTGCCCGAAGCCGCCGGCCTCGACATCAGCCTCCATCCCATTTCCCCCAAATCCGCCGACACGCCCGCCGCCATTCAGGAAGTCACCACCGCCGCGCTGAAAAGCGCCCTCAACCACACGCCGCGGCCCACCGCCTTGCTCGCGGGCAACTGCGGCTTCGTGG
>CAYYEE010000538.1:0-3386 GCA_964470775.1 uncultured Planctomycetota bacterium
GCCGCCCTTTGGGGAGCTGGATACGTTCATCCGGTTGACGAACTGGTATTGGGCTTTCTGGCTGGGGTTGTTTGCGCGGGAGATGACGGCGGAGCGTTGCGCGGGGCTGCTGGCGCGGTGTCTGCGGTTGTTCGATCTGGTGGCGGCGCGGGGGGTTAAGCGTCACGAGCACAACTTCACGAGCATGCAGATGGAGGCGCTGTATCTGTGGGCGTCGGCGCTGCCGGAGTTCACGGGGATGACGGTGTGGCGTCACGCGGCGCGGAATATTCTGGAGAGCAGTCTGGAGCGGGCGGTGTTTGACGACGGGGCGCAGTGGGAGAAGTCGGCGGGGTATCACGGCGGGTGCATCCGGTGGTATGCGACGCCGTGTTTGCTGGGGATGCGCAACGGCGATGAGTGGGCGGCGCCGTATCTGGCGAAGCTGCGGAAGATGGGGGAGTATCTGGACGCGATCCTGACGCCGGACGGCAAGTATCCGCTGATGTCGGATTCGGACCGGCAGGCTGGGACTGAGCCGCTGTCGCTGTTGAGGCTGCTGTTTGCGGACATGAAGTTTCGGCGGTCTGTGGGGCCGTCTTACTACACGGCGTGGGTGGGCGATGGGGAGACGTGGAAAGCGGAGGAGACGGTGGGGGTGTTTGATCCGGTCGCGGTGTTCCCCCAGGCTGGCGTGGCGGCGGTTCATCCGGGCGGCGCGGGGGGGGCGTCGGTGTTGCTGGACAACGGGCCGACGTCGGCGGGCCACGCGCATCTGAACAACCTGACGATTCACTATGATCTGCCGCAGGGCCCGGTGATCGTGGACCCGGGGCGGTGGATCTACCGGAGTGATGCGGATCGAGCGTGGGTGATCCGGTGCTTCTCGCACAATACGGTGTTTATCGAGGACGCGGCCATCAGGCCGGAGGACTGGATTCAGGAGCCTGGGTTCGCGCGGATCTTCGGTCCGGAGGACAACCGCGTGTCGCCGATCCGTGTGGGCGAGGAGCACGGGGCGACGGTGTTGGAGACGGCGTTTCGCGGGTTTGCGCCGGACGCGCGGGCTGAGGCGAGGCGGTTGGTGGTTATGCCCAATGATCCGGCGGAGGTGTGGCTGGGGGTGGTTGATCGCATGGAGGCGCCGCGGCCGCACAGTTGGACGAACGCGTGGCTGTTCCCGTCGGCCAAGGCGGGCCGCGAGACGGAGACGGGGTATGAGATGGATCTGTCCTGGGGGGCGAGGTTGCGCATGGCGTTTGTAGGGGATACGCTGCTGGCGCTGCGCGACGAGGCGAAGTTCTGGTGTCCGAACTATGGGGAGAAGGAGCCGGCGCGGTGGGTGCGGCTGACGTCCCATTGCCAGAAGACGCGGCGGGCGTTTCTGTTCGCGCCTGTGTTGGGCGGCCAGGACGTGGAGCCGCAGGTTGATCTGGAGGCGGACGGGGTGGTCTTTACGGTGGGCAGGCGCAAGGTGAGGGTTGCGTGCTGAGAGCCAGGGGGACGTTAGCTGTTTTGGTGAGGCGTCCCGGCCGCTGAAGCGGCAGGCTCAGCCATGCTCTGTTGGCTTTCCGATGGGGGCAGGGGTGTCGTTCTGGCCGCAAGGCAACATCAGCAATTGTGGCTTGCCAATATTGTTCCGTGATGTCCAGCAACCTGGAAGACTGCCTCTTTGGGGGGCATGGCAAATGGGTTGTGGCGTCGGTGGGGCTATGGGCACAGGCTGTTGTGGCTGCAGATGTCAACAGCTCTGGAAGGTATTTCCACGTTTGTTGGAGGCCCCGTGGCGGCTGCGATTTCCGCCGTTTCTTGTAAGGCATTGCTCAAATATGTCTTAGTCACGGTTTGGCGGCGACGGGGAAAATGGCGTTTCAATGGCATGGGTTTTGCTAGCGAAGTAAGATGCGGCAATAGGAGGGGAGTCACAAGGAATGGTGAAAGGGCTGAAGGCATGAAGAACATCAGAGCCGAGGCCACGCAGGAGCAAGCCGCGAAGCCGCAACTGAAGGGCTCGACGCTGGAGCGGCTGCGCTATCTCTCCCCTAAGCGTTACTTCCGGTTTTACATGCTCTATTTGCCGGATGCGAAGAAGAGCTGCTGGCTGCCGGAGGGCTTTCTTTCCTGAGTGGGCGCGAAGGGCGCCGTGTGGAGGTGTGTTATGAGGATGGATCGTTTGATCGAAAGGCTGAGGCGTCACTTCAGCACCGGCGCGCCCTCGGGCGGGGTGGTGTACATCACCACGGACACAACGACAGTGACGGAGCGGCCGCTGAAGCGTCAGCGGGTTGAGCCAGCCAAGAGCGCCAGCGAGTCGTGACGCTGGCCGGGCCAGAACGGGCCAGATCTCTCGGGCGAGAGGTCTGGCCCGTTCTGTTTGTGGGGATGGGGGGTGTCGAACGGGGCGGCGGATCATGGGGGGCTACTTGACAGGGTCGTAGCCGCCTTTGCAAAGGGGGTTGCAGCGGAGGATGCGCCATATGGCCAGCAAAACGCCGACGATGGCGCCTTTTTTCTCTATGGCTTCGATGGCGTATTGGGAGCAGGTGGGGAGGAAGCGGCAATGGCGGCCAAAGAAGGGGGAGAGGAGGAGCTGGTAGAGGCGGATGATGGCGATGAAGGCGAGGGCCAGGGGCGACCGCCATCGAGGGCGCGGGGGCGGGGGCGTTTCGAGGACAAGGGGCACAGGGGCCTCCTGGTCAGGCGCCGGCGGCTGGGGGGCCGGGAGGGGCGCCCTGGCGCTCGAAGAACTTGCGGACTTCGGCGAGGGTCTGGCGGAAGTCGGCCTCGATTTCGGACAGGCGCAGGTCGCGCCATTCGCGGCGGGGGATAATGACCATGTCCACAGGCGCGGCGAGGAGGCTCTTGTTGAGACGGAAGGCCTCGCGGATGATGCGTTTGATGCGGTTGCGGCGAAGGGCGGACCCGAACTTGCGGCCCACGCTGAGGCCGAGGCGGGATGGGCCGTTGGGGTTGGGCGCGGCGAGGAGGATGAACTTGCGGCGGCGGAAGGCGCGGCCGTTCTGGAAGACGCGGTCGAAAGCGTTCGACCCGGAGAGGCGTTCGGCGCGGGTAAAGGTGAGAGGCGGCGTCAAGGGTTTCCTCGCGGAGGAAGGGCGGGAAGAGGCCAGATGCGGTCAAGATACTGGAATGGTGGGCTCGGACGCAAGGGGGCGACGGCAAGGACGCGTTTGCATGGTGAAGCGCCCGCGCGGCGGCATGCGCCAAAACCGCGGCTGACCACCGAGTCGCGCCCTCGCCTGGCCTTCGGCCTTCTTCTTCCAGGGGGAGAGGAACTCGTCCCGCGCCGGCCCTGCTCTGCAAGCCACGGCCCCCTCTCTCCCTAGCGGCACGTTGAAAAAGACACCGCGTCGGCGGGGATATGGCGCCTCAGCCCGCCAACGGCGGGA
>CAYYEE010000539.1:0-3384 GCA_964470775.1 uncultured Planctomycetota bacterium
AGCCGTGCCGCCGGCATTTTGCGCCGGGAGCCGTCCTTCCGCTCAGGCGCCGCCCCCATCGCCAGGTGAAAATAGAATCCCTGCCACATACTTGTGATAGGGGGCTTTGGATAGACAGGCGCCTACATTTTTGGCCGTACTTAATTACACATTCCGCAATGCGTTGTCAACACCGCGAACACGACAAGTTTCCCCATCTTTCCGCCGCGTTCCAGACGAAATGGCCGCCAATGGCCGATTTGATCCGCTCCAAGGCCTGTTGGCGCTCACGACATCTGGAAAGAGGCTTCCCCCATACAGACGGGCCGCAAACGGCAATCTGCGCGCATCCGTGAGAGACGGCCATCAAGACATCAAGAATGGGGAGACTCCCTCTCCTCCCTCCTGCGGCTTGACACCCTATCCACATGCCCATACAATGCCTGGTTTGGGGCCGACAAAGGACTCCTAATGTACATCGACAGACCAACGAAGCCCTGCGTTGTCGAGCAGGCGCCGGGCATCATAAGGTTGCCGCAGGCGGCCAACTGCCCGCAGGTTGCCGAAGGGACGCTGCTCCGCATGGCCCAGCGTGGCGAAGCGCCGGCCGCCAAGGCAGGCAGCCAGTGGCGTTTCATGCGGACCATCATTGACGACTGGCCGGCCAGCCAGATGCGCGTCCGCCTGCACACGCAGGCAAATAGCGGAACCCTTCCCGGCGAAGACATGCCTGCGGTCGAGGAAGACTTCCGCTCTGACCTGATGAACCGGGACGCGCCATCGGGAAGCCGGGAAAAGAGGACCCGGTCAATCACACAACCACTTATCGCGTCAGGCGTTGTGTGTGACAGCCAAGCCCTGTTCTCCAGCATCCATAGCCGCGAAATGATGGCCTCGACCGCGATCGGCGGGGGCTGGGCCCTGCCGCACCCCCACCGCGCCCAGCCCGGCCTGTTCCCCTCGCCAGCCATCGCCGCCAGCGTCTATCCCAAGGGCGCCGACTGCGGCGCTCCGGATCGCCGCCTTGTCGACGTGTTCTTCACCGTCTGCGCCACGAGCGACGTCACCCACGTGCGGCTCATGGCCAAGGTTGCATGGCTGGCCAACGATCGGGATTTCCCCTCCTCGCTGCGGGGCGCCCCCTCCACGAGGGCGGTCCATGACCTCCTGGCCGCCCGGGTCGCCGCATGAGCCCCCACCCGCCCCAGAGCCTGCGTGACGCCGCCTGTCCAGAGAGAAAGGTTATGAAGAAGACGCCGTTTCTGCTCATCGCCTGCGTCATCGCGCTGATCGTGTCTACGTCTCACGCCTCCGTCGGCGTGGACGCGGGCGACATGACCGAGCGCATGATGATGCTCGTCTTCCAGCTGGGCGCCGCCCTCTTCGCGGCCCGCATCTTCAGCATGGTCTTCGGCCGGCTGAAGCTGCCCGGGGTCCTGGGCGAACTCGTGGCTGGCATGGTCATCGGTCCTTTTGCCCTTGGCGCCATCCGCCTGCCCGGCCTGCCCCGCGGCCTCTTCCCCGTCCATTCCGGCCATTTCCCCATCAGCCCCGAGCTCTACGGCCTGTGCGCCGTCGCCGCCATCGTCCTGCTCTTCCACACCGGCCTCGAGACCGATCTCCGACTCTTCCTCAAGTACTCCGTCGCCGGCAGCCTTGTCGGCCTTGGCGGCGTCGTCTTCTCCTTCACGTTCGGCGCGCTCACGGCCTCCCTCTTCTCCGGGCTTCTCTTCGGCCACGCGCGAGGCTTTTTCGACCCGGCCTGCCTGTTCCTCGGGGTCATCTCCACCGCCACCTCCGTCGGCATCACCGCGCGCATCCTGTCCGAAAAGCGCAAACTCGATTCGCCCGAAGGCGTCACCATCCTCGGCGGCGCGGTCTTCGACGACGTCCTCGGCATCATCCTCCTCACCGTGGTCATCAGCATCGTCCGCGCCGAAGCCCGCGGCGGCGTGGACTGGGCGCGCATCGGCGTCACCACGGCCAAAGCCGTGGGCGTGTGGCTCACCGCCACGGTGATCGGCTTGCTCGCCAGCCGCCGCATCGGCCTGCTCCTCAAGTTCTTCCGCCAGCCCTCGGCCATCGCCACCATCGCCCTGGGCATGGCCCTCATCCTCGCCGGCGTCTTCGAAGAAGCCGGCCTGGCCATGATCGTCGGCGCCTATGTCATGGGCCTGTCGCTCTCCAACACCGACATCGCCCGCCTCATCACCGGCCGCCTCACGCCCATCTATGCTTTCCTCGTCCCGGTCTTCTTCTGCGTCATGGGCATGTTGGTCGACTTCCGCGCTCTGGCCTCGTGGCCTGTCGTCATCTTCGGCCTCGTCTATTCCTTCACCGCCATCCTCGCCAAAGTCCTGGGCGGCGGGTTGCCCGCGCTGGCGTGCGGCTTCAACCTCCGCGGCGCTCTGCGGGTCGGCTGCGGCATGGTCCCCCGCGGCGAGGTCGCCCTTGTCGTCGCGGGCATCGGCCTCGCCGCCGGCGTGCTCACCCCCAACGTCTTCGGCGTGGCCATCCTCATGACGCTCCTCACCACCATGATCTCCCCTGCGGCCCTGGTCGCCCTTTTCGCCAGCGCCGCGCCCGGCACGCGCCGCCCCCCCGCCTCCGGCCAAGAGTCCACCGTCACCCACACTTTCGCCACCGACCAAATCGCCGAGTTCCTGCACGGCAAACTGCTCGACACCTTCCGCGCCGAAGGGTTCTACACCTACCAGCTCGACCCGGAAAACGGCGTCTACCAGCTCCGCAAGGACAGCGTCACCATCGGGCTGCAGCGCGAAGGCCCTACGCTGATCTTCGACTGCGCCGAAGCTGACACCGCGTTCGTCAACACCGCCCTCTATGAAGTCGTAGGCCAGCTCGAACAGACCGTCCGCGCGCTGAGAAAGCCCGTGGACCTGAAGGAAATCGCACGCCGCGTCCAAGAGCCCACCCAGGCCCCGGCCCGCCGCCTCGACATTCGGTCCTACGTCTCTCCCTCCGTCCTCCAGCCCGACCTCCGAGCCAGCGCCAAGTTCGAAGCCATCGACGAACTCCTCGCCATCCTCAACCGCGCAGGCAAGGTCAAAGACATCGCCGCCGCCCGCAAGGCTGTCCTCGAACGCGAAGAGGCCATGTCCACGGGCATCGGCGACGGCATCGCCATCCCCCATGGCCGCACCAACGCGGTTGATGGCCTTGTCTGCGCCGTAGGCGTCAGCCGCCGGGGCCTCGACTTTAACGCCATTGACGGCCAGCCCACCCACATTGTCGTCTTGTCCCTTTCGCCCGAAAGCGGCGCCGCGCCCCATCTCCACTTCATGTCCACCATCGCCCAGACGCTCACCCCGGAGATCCGCGCCCGCCTGCCCCTATGCGAAACACCGGAACAGATGCTCGCCGCCCTCTCCAACGCCCCCCGGC
>CAYYEE010000540.1:0-3383 GCA_964470775.1 uncultured Planctomycetota bacterium
GATGGTTGTCTCAGGCGGGGAGAGACAAGCGATTTGGCGATGGACGAGGACGCAGCGGCGGAGGAGGAGTGGCCTGTGGTCGCGCGGGGACTTGAGAATGTGGAGTTCCAGTTCTTCGACGGCAAGGACTGGCGGGAGAGGTGGGACTCGAACGACGCCGCGGCGGCTCCCAGGGCGGTGCGTGTTACGTTGACGCGCCGGACGCGGGATGATGTTCTTGTGAAGTCTTCGGTGGCGGCGTGCACGAGTGTTGTTCTGGCTTCGCCTCAGGCGTTGTCGGACGAGGCGTCTACGGTGGGTCGTCTCAAGAGATCCAAGGACTAGCAGCGTGCCCGGTTGCGTCTGGCGCCGCGGACAGCGTGGATTCGTGCTGGTGCTGACCCTGCTTATGGTGTCGGCGCTGTGCGCGCTTCTGATCGAGTTCAGCTTCAGGTCCCGCGCCGGCCTGTGCATGGCGGACAACGGATGGCGCGGCGCGCAGGCGCTCTATTGCGCCGAGGCTGGTCTGCAGACGGCTCTGGAGGTCTTGCGGTCATCGCGCGATCTCGACACGGACAACGAAGTGAAGGCCCTCTTTTCCGGAGCGCGGACGCTGGAGGTGGGCGAGGGTGTAGTCACGCTCAAAGTGGAGTTGGAGAGCGGCCGGTTCAACGTGAACTCCGTGGTCTCGGCCGCTGGCAAGCCGGTGCGCAGGCGCATCGAGCAGTTCCTGCGGTTGATTGATCTGATCAATCAGGGTTACGGTGACGAATCGCCCGTGCCCTACGGCTTGGCGCCAGCGCTCGTCGACTGGATTGACTCTGACGACGACGTGACGATTTTGCCGTATGTCTCGCGGGACAATGAGGGAGCGGAAAGCAGCTACTACGCGAGCCTGGAGCGCCCCCACAAGTGCAAGAACGGGCCGGTGGACTGCCTGGACGAACTGCTGCTTCTCAAGGGCATGACCCCTGAGTTCATGGACGGCCGGCCCGCGGACCCGGAGAAGGGCGTGGAGGCGGCTCCGGGCCTCAGGCCGCTTCTGACGACGCACGGCGAAACCCGGATCAACATCAACTATGCGCCGGCTGAGGTGATTCAGAGCCTTTCGCCGCGCATTGACGCGCCTCTTGCCGCGGCGATTGTTGCGGCCAGGCAGGAGACTAAGTTCGCAAGCACAAAGGATTTGTTGCGCGTTCCTGGCGTAACGCTCAACTTGCTTCGGGAGATCGAGCCGCTGATTGCGGTGGGCGAGGCGGGGCGGTATTATCGCGTCACCGCCCGTGGCCAGGTGGGGGGAGCGTCGCGGGTCATCGAGGCGGTGGTGGAGCGAGGCAGCGGCGGCCAGGGGCCTCGCGTGGCCATGCGCAGGGAGCTGTAGCGCTGGCGTCCGAAGGCTGAGGATGGAAGGCTGATGGCCAAGAAAGGGATAGGCGTCGAGATCTCCGGGCGCTGCGTGCGCGCGGCGCGCGTGGCCCTGACAGGCGGACGCCTGGTCGTTGAGTGGGCCTCGCGGCGCGATGCGCCAGACACTGGCGATGCGGAAGCATCCGCGAACGCGTGGACGCAGGAGGCTGTCGAGTCTCTGCTGCAGGAGGGGGGCGCGGCCGACGTGGGCGCTGTTGCGGTGGCGCTTGGCGATCATGAGGTGTTCTTCCATGCGATGGTGAGCGACCTGCCGGACGTTGGGCGCGTGCGCAAGGTTTTGGCGTTCGAGGTCGAGGACGACATGCCGGCCATGGTGGAGGGACTGATTCTGGAGGTGGAGGAGGCTGGCGCCTTGCCCGGCGGGCGTAGAAGGTACCTGGCAGGCGGCGCCCCGGCGGCGGGCGTGCGACGGGTGGAGGAGGCTGTGCGGCGCGCCGGCGGGCGCGCGGTGGCGGTCAGCTCGCGGGCGCACGGGCTGGCGGTGGCGGCGCTGTGGAGGCGGCGCGCCGCGGAGAACGCTCCCTTTGTTGTGTGCTCGGCGGACGAGGGGGCAGGGCTGGTGGCGATCTGCCAGGGCGAGAGGATTGTGACGGCGCGGCAGTTGGGGCGCATTGCCGTGGATGGCGGCGTCGAGGCGGCGGGGGGCGCATTGGGCGCGGAGATCGAGCTGACCTGGCGGCGGGCGTTCGGACAGCCGCTCGCGCCTGGCGCGCTGATCGTGCTCGTGTCCGCGGGCGCGCCGGCCGCTGGGTCCGTTGAAGCGCTGAAGACGGCGTTGGGACGCGGGGTGGACGTGGTCGACGTTTTGGCGGAGGCGAATGTGGGCCAGGAGGCGGGGGCTGGGGGCTGTTCTCCTGTCGCCATTGGGATGGCGCTCCGCGCGATGGGGCAAGGCAAGGCGATGAACTTCCTTGAACCGGAGACGCGCGAGAAGGCGGAGACGGCGGGTTCGCGCCTGGCGTTGACCGTAACAGGCCTTTTGCTTGCGCTGGCTTGCGCGGCGTGGGTGGGCCGGGTGATGCTGGAGAAGCAGCGCTTGGAGGATCGGAGCCGTCATTTGCGCGCTGAGATCCGGCGGACGTTTGCGGCGGTTTCGTCTGGAGATGGCCAGGTGCGGGACGAGGTCGCGGTGGCGATGATAGACGAGAAGCTGCGCGCCGCCAGGAAGGAGTACGACGTGCTTGCGTCCATCGCGGGGGGGGATGCGCCTCCCTTGCGGGTTTTGCAGCTCATCAGCTCTCTGACGCCGGCCAACGTCAACGCGGCGATCAGCGAGATTTCAATCTCGGGTTCCACGGCGCGGATTAAGGGGACCATCGATTCGTTTGAGTCGCTTGACCGGTTCAAGGCGTCGCTGTTGCGGGCCAAGGAGTTTACGAAGGTTGTGGAGAGCGCGGGTCTGGGACGGAACGCGACGACGCTGCAATTCACCATGGTGATCACGGTGGCAGCGAGGTGAGACGATGCGTCTGACAAGGCGGGAAAGAGTCTGGGTTCTAGGCGCAATCGCGGTTCTGGCCCTGTTCGGCGGGTATCAGGGGTTTGTGCGGCCGTCGTTGGAGCGCATCCAGACGCTGAAGCGCGTGCTGGTGGAGCGTGAGCATGAACTCGCCGACATGCGGGCCAAGGCGGCGGAGTACGCCGCGCTGCAAGCCGAGGCGGCCAGCCTGCGCAACCGTGTGACCAAGGCCAGCCGTGACTTCAGCATCCTCGCCTTCATCGAGAAGGTGGAGAAGGAAGTCGGGATATCACAAAACGTCGTGTCCGTCCAACCCACCACCTCGGCGATCAGCGAGACCTATGTGGAGCGAATCGTGGACGTGCGGTTCGAGAAGGTGACGCTGGAGCAGGTGACGGGCCTGCTGCTGCGGCTGCAGGATGCGCAGGAGCCGCTGCGGGTGAGCGCTGTGACGTTGTCGCGGCCCGCCGGAGAGGGGGCATTGCTGGACGCGAGCGTTCAGGTGCGGGCGCTGGCG
>CAYYEE010000541.1:0-3382 GCA_964470775.1 uncultured Planctomycetota bacterium
GCCATGAGGATGAAGTTGGAGGGGTTGTTGAGCTGGGACATGTTGTAGAAGTCGGAGCGGCGGTCGGTGGCGTCGGGGGCAGTTTCGAGTTCTTTGAAGGTGTAGAAGGCGCCGCCGCTGGCTCTGCGCACGTCCGTGTTAAGGCCGTAGGAGAGCCAGTCGCGGCTGAAGACGGAGTCTTTGTCCTCGGGGCAGCGGAAGACCTCGGCGGTGCGGGGGACGTTGGGTTTGTTGGGGGCGGGGAAGCTGATGTAGCGGCCGCCGGGGTCGTTGGTCATGCTCTTGAGGAGGATGCTGTACCAGTGGTTGGGGTAGTCGGTGTACCACTTGTAGGGGTCGGCGTCGGTGGTGTCGGCATCGTTGGCGTTGAACCGCATGACGAATCCGTTGTAGTCGGCGGTGTAGGCGGCGAGGGTCTGGCCGATGCCTTTGAGGTTGGCGACGCAACGGGTCTTGCGCGAGGCGCGGCCCGCGGCGGTGAGGCCGGCCATGAGCATGGCGGCGAGGACGCCAACGATGGCCATGATGACGAGCATCTCGACGAGGGTGAAGGCCAGACAACGACGGCGTGGGTCAACCACGGAGGACACGGAGGGCGCGGAGAACGGCCGCAACGAACGGCAACCGCGGATGAACGCAGATGAACGCGGATGGGGGACGGGGAACGGAGAACGGCCCTTCGACAGGCTCAAGGTCTTTGACGGGGGGGCCACAGATGAACACGGATGGACACAGATCAACGGCAAACGGCGGAGAAGGGAGACCACGAAGGACACGAAGACCACGAAGAACGAACGGCGAACAGGAAGCACGGAGGATGCGGAGAACACGGTCAATGGCTGAGAGATAGAAGGTCCGTCCCCTTCGACAGGTCCAGGGCCTGCGGCTCTGACTTCTGACTTCTGACCTCTGATCTCTGACCTCTGATCTCTGACTTCCGACCTCTGGCTTTTCACTATTCGATGAACCTCATTTCGACGACGCGGACTTTGGGGAGGCCGCTCTGGTCAAGGTCTGGGCCGCGTTTGATGACGGCTTCGAGTCTGGCGCGGGAGATGGGGGTGTCGTACTTGCCTTTGGCGAAGACGAGGCCATCTACAACGCAGCGGAAGGCGTTGCTGCGCAGGGTGAGGAGGTTGGAGTAGCGGCGGATCCATTCCTCTTTTTCGTCGCTGTCGTCGGGGAAGTCGTCGCCAAAGGTTCCGGCGCCGGAGTCTTCGGCGTAGGGGGACGAGACAGAGATGCGGCGGTTCTGCCAGAATCTGTTCCAAGCGCTGCGGTCGTAGGCGCCCGCGTTGTCGTAGCCGGTTGCGCTGCTGAGGAAGGTGTCCCAGCTTTCCAGGGCCCGGGGAGTGCCCATGACTGCGGTGACCATATTGATGGAGCCTATGGTGGCATCGCCATCCATAGCTGCGGCGAGGGCGGCGTTGCTGGCGGTGTTGAGGTTGATCTTGGCGAAACAGGCGGCCACGGTAGCGTGTTTGAGCAGGCGGCCAAGGAGTTCGTGGGTTCCGCTGGGGTTGTCGGTGGGGGTCGTGTCGGGGTCTATGGTGCGCCAGGGCGTGCCCGACGGAACTAGGCCCAGCCACCCGGGCGAGGGGTAGGGGGCGTTGAGGATGATGGGAAGGGTGACGCTGTCGTTGACGAGGGCGGAACAAGTCTTGAAAGTGGGGTAGGTGTTCCAGAGGCTTGCGCAGGCGGCGTTGAGGCAGGAATAAATGGTGTAGGAGGCGGCGACGCCGCGGATGGCGTCGGCGGGGACGGTGAGAAGGACGTTCTGCGAGGCTTGGATGTGGTCTGTGCTGGCTGTCCGTGCGGCGGGGTTTGTGTTGTCGTAACCGTAGGAGGCGGAGGTCCACCAAGCGGCGCCGAGGTCCACGGGGCTGATGATGGTGTTCTTCTCATGAGAAACGTAGGGTGTGAGGGTGAGGCCGACAAGATTGCCATTGGCCGCGGGGCGGAAGTCCACTTCTCCGCCGGCCCAGAGGTTGCCGGAGGCGTCGCAGAGCTTGGCGTAGGCGCCGACCAAGCCGGGTACGAACTCGGACATCCTGGTATCGTTGATGTCGCCGGGGAAGTAGACGGGGTAGGCCTCCATGAAGTGGTCGCCCCAGGTTCCGCTTCTGTTGCCGAAGTTGAAGTCGTAGGCGCGTTCGCTGGCGGCGACGACGAAGAAGCCGTAGTTGACGGGGAAGGCGCCGTCGGGGCGGGCGGCGGGAATCCATGTGGCGTCAGTCACCGGGCCGCTGTCGTAATAGCGGGCGTTCGCGCCATCGAAGAGATTGATGGCCTGCTCGGTGGTTCCGTCGCCGGTGGCGAATCTGATGGTGAGGCCGGAGAGGGAGATGTTGTGGCTTTGGCCCCAGAGGAGGGGGCTTTGCATGGCGCAGTTGGTGAGTTCGATGAACTGGGGCAGCAACTGGATGCCGTAGATGCGGGCGCCGTTGCCAGAGCCTGATGAGTTGGCGACGGTGACGCGGAGCCAGACCGTGATCTTGTCCGTGTTGGTGACCAGGAATTCCTTGAGTTTGCCGGACACGCGTGGATAGACCCATCCGCCGCCGGTCGGAAGGGTGATGGCGGTGTAGTCGCCGGCCGCGGGAGTGGATTCCTGGATGGCGATGCCGATGGTGGTGGCGCTGCCAGCGCCGGTCTTTTCACGGGCATAGACGCGGATGGCGTACCAGCCTTTCTTGTAGGGCACGCCAGCCATCTGGGGGTACTCAATCTTGGCGACAATGGGCGGGTCGGAGTCCAAGACGTCCTCGGCGATGCGCCAGTAGCCTTTCCAGGGGGTGATGGTGTTGTCCGGGGTCCAGTCGAAGCCGTTGCCGTCGGTATAGGCGATGGCCCCTCCGTCGCGCGGGTCATCCGTGTCGGGCAGGCCGGTAACGTCGGAGCCGCCGGTTCCGCCGTCGTTGGTCATTTCAGAGCCGTCGTTGCTGGTGAGTTCCGGGGGCGTGCCCATGATCTCCGTGACGTGGATGCCTTCGGCGCCGTAGGCGATGTCCGTGCAGTTGGTGGCGTTGTCAGTGATTTTGATTTTGTTGCCGTTGATGTCGGCGTCGAACTTGGTGGGGATGTTGCGGACGTGGTCGTTGAGGACAACGGCGCCGTTGGCGTTCTGGGCGGCGCCGTCGGCGAAGTCCACGATGTTGGCGACGATCTGGTTGGCCTGGCGGAGGGTGAGGCCGTGCTGGACGGCCCAGTTCCCGGAGGTGTCCCTGGCGACGAGGCCAAGGCCCCTGCGAAGGGCGACGAGGCGGGCGCGGCGCTGGTCATCGATGAGGCCGCTGGCGTTCCAGTTGAGCTCGTTGCTATCGTCAATGCGGCCATCGCCGTCGTTGTCGTAGCCGTCGCCGCTCCAGTCGGGGTTGATGTT
>CAYYEE010000542.1:0-3374 GCA_964470775.1 uncultured Planctomycetota bacterium
ACACGGCGAGGGCGGCCAGGGCGTTGGAGATGTTGTGGCGGCCGGGGACGGGGAGACGGCACTCGCGGCCGTCGGCGAGCCAGAACCGGTTGCCGCCGGGGCTGCGCTCTTCGCGGACGCAGCGGACGTCGGCGCTGTCGGAGCGGCCAAAGGTGGTGGCGGGCCCGTTTGGGCGCAGGCTGGCCAGAAGCGGGGTCATGGGGTCGTCGGCGTTGAGGAAGGCGTGGCCGCCGGGGGGGAGGGCTTGGAGGAGAGCGCCCTTTTCGGCGGCTACGCCTTCGAGTGAGCCGAGTTTCTCCAGATGGGATTCGCCGATGTTGGTGATGAGGCCGAGGTCGGGCTGGGCGATGGCGGCGAGAGGGGCGATTTCGCCCGGGGCGCTGGCGCCGAGTTCGATGATGGCGAGGTTGTGTTGGGGGGCGAGTTGGAGCAGGGTGTGGGGCACGCCGATGTTGTTGTTGAAGCTTTTGGGCGAGCGGAGGAGGTTGTAGCTGGGGCTGAGCAGGTGGGCGAGCATTTCGCGCGTGGTGGTCTTGCCGTTGGAGCCGGTCAGCGCGATGAGGGGGCCGGCCCACTGGCGGCGGCGCCAGGCGGCGATGCGGCCGTAGGCGGCGATGGTGTCGGGGACCTTGAGGAGGGGGCGGCCGGTGAGCCCGGCGGGAAGGATGACGTCTCGGGAGACGATCGCGGCTTCGGCGCCGGCGCGGAGGGCGCTGGCGACGAAGTCGTGGCCGTCGTGTCGCTGGCCGGCGATGGCGATGAAGAGGCTGCCGGGACCGGCGGCGCGGGAGTCGGTGGTGACGGACGTGATGGGCGTGGCCGGGCCTGGCTGGGGCGGCAAACCGAGGATTCCGAGGATCTGTCCGAGGGTGAACGATTCCACGCTTTGTTTCCTAGTTGCTCTTGAGGTCGCCGAGGCAGCGGCGGGCGACTTCGCGGTCGTCGAACGGGACGGTATGGTCGCTGAAGATCTGGACGGTCTCGTGGCCTTTGCCGGCGATGAGGACGAGGTCGCCGGGTCTGGCGGCGCTGATGGCTTCGCGGATGGCTTGCTCGCGGTCGGGCTGGGTGTGGATTTTGTGCGATTCGCCCGCGCCGCGGAGGATCTGGGAGATGATGTCGAGGGGGTCTTCGGAACGGGGGTTGTCGCTGGTGACCCAGGCGGCGTCGGCCATGCGGGCGGCGACTTTGCCCATGAGGGGGCGCTTGAGTTTGTCGCGGTCGCCGCCGGCGCCGAAGACGAGGAGGACGCGGCCCTTGACGTGGCGGCGGACGGCCTTGAGCACGGTGCGCAGGGCGTCGTGAGTGTGGGCGTAGTCGACAAGGACGGTGAACGGCTGGCCGCACTCCACGGGGTGGAGGCGTCCGTCCACAACGGGGGCGTTGTTGAGGCCTTGGACGATCAGGTCGAGGGGGATGCTGGCGGCGAGGCCGGCGGCGGCGGCGGCCAGGCAGTTGGCGACGTTGTGGAGGCCGGCGAGGGGGGAGCGGACTTGGGCCGAGCCGGCGGGGGTGATGAGCTCGAAGTGAATGCCATTGAGGCCGGCGTCGAGGACGCGGGCGCGGACGTCGGCGGGGCGCTGGAGACCGTACCACAGCGTGTGGGCGCAGGTGTGTTCGGCGAAGTAGGAGGAGTAGCTGTCGTCGGCGTTGAGGACGGCGGTGGAGGCGGGGCCCAGGGACTCGAAGAGGATGGCCTTGGCGTTGCGGTAGTTCTCCATGGTCTTGTGGAAGTCGAGGTGGTCGCGGGTGAGTTGGGTGAAGACGGCGGTGTGGAAGTGGATGAAGTCCACTCGCCGCTGGACGAGGGCGTGGGAGGAGACTTCCATGACCGCGGCGGGGACGGCGTTGGCGACCATTTCGGCGAAGAGGGCCTGGATGTCCGTGGATTCGGGGGTGGTCATGCCGGCGGGCAGGCGGCGGACGCCGGTGTCGCAGGCGATGGTGCCGAGGATGCCGGCTTTGCGGCCGGAGGCGTTGTAGATGGAGCGGATGAGGTGGCAGGTGGTGGTCTTGCCGTTGGTGCCGGTGACGCCGGTGACTTGGAGCTTGCGGGAGGGGTGGCCGTGGAACGTGGCGGCGATGGCGGCCAGGGCGCGGCGAGCGTTGGCGACCTGGATGACGGGGACGGGGGTGGGAAGAGGGATGGGGGATTCGGCGATGATGGCGACGGCGCCCTTGGCGGCCGCGGCCGGGGCGTGAGCGTGGCCGTCGTCGCGTTGGCCGCGAATGGCGACGAACACGAAGCCTGGCCGCACAGCGCGGGAGTCGTGGGTGACGCCGGTGACCTCAACGCCGCCATCGACGCAGGGGAGGGGCGCGCTGCGGCGGGGAAGCTGGCGGATGAGGGTGTCGAGTTTCATGATCTGCTCCCGTCGTTGACGGCGAGTTGGGGCTGGCGGCGCGGGACGCCGAGATACGTGAGGACGCGCTCGATGATGGCGGCGGTGGCCGGGGCGGCGACCGTGCCGCCGTAGTGGGCTTTGCGGGGGCGGGTGATGGTGACGACGCAGACGATCTTGGGGTCGTCGGCCGGGGCGAGGGCGGCGAAGGAACTGGTGTAGGCGTTGGGCTCGTATCCACGGCCGTCCTTGCGGGCGATCTGGGCGGTTCCGGTCTTGCCGGCCACGGCATAGCCTGCGACCTGGGCGCGTTTGCCTGTGCCGCGTTCGACGACGCTGGCCAGGATGTCGCTGGCCATGAGAGTGGCGACGGCGGGCCGAATGGCGGGCTGGGATGGGGCGGGGGGGAGGATATGGACCGGGGTGTTGGCGTCCTGGCTGGCGAAGCCGGCGATGAGGGTGGGGCGGCGCCACACGCCTTTGCTGGCGAAGACGTTGTAGGCGGAAGCGAGGGAGAGCGAGGTGACGGCGATTTCGTGTCCCATGGGGAGGCTGGTCATGGAGTAGGAGGTCCACTGGCGCAGGGGGCGGAGAATGCCGTGCTCTTCGCCGGGGAGTTCGACGCCCGTGGGGGCGCCAAAGCCGAAGCGGACGATGGCGTGGCGCAGGACGCGGGGCCCAAGCAGGGCGGCGACCTGGGTGATGCCGATGTTGCTGCTGTTGACGATGACGTCGCGGAAGCTGAGGATGCCGGAGGGGTGGTCGTCGTGCAGGATGCGGCGGCCAAAGGCGTGGGAACCGTTGAAGCAATTGATCTCCGTGTCGGGGTGGATGAGGTTGCCGTCCAGGGCGGCGGCGGCGGTGAAGGACTTGAAGGTGCTGCCGGGTTCGTAGACGGCGCCGATGGCGCGGTTGAGGCGCTGTTCTTCGGTGGCTTCGGCGAAGCGATTGGGGTCGAAGGTGGGGAAGCTGGCCATGGCGAGGACGCGGGCGGAATCGACGGCTTCGCCGCCTTCGGACCCGTGCCCTTGG
>CAYYEE010000543.1:0-3370 GCA_964470775.1 uncultured Planctomycetota bacterium
TTCTTTGAGTTTGTCCGCGCTGAACTGAAGAAGATTGACCCGGACGCGCAGATCGGGCTTTCGGGCACCCAGGCGCCGCATCCTTACAACGGACACGACGTGTGGCTGAGGTGCAGGACCTTTGACGGGTTGTGGTCATACGGCGGCCGAGAGCAGTACATCATGCACCGGGAGTGGGGGCGGCGGCGGAAGGCGGGGTGGTTCGATTTCCCTTGGCGTGGGTATGTCGGCGTTGGACCGCAGGTGGACGCGAGCCACTGGATGTCGGCGCTGAATCAGAGCACGGGCGCGGGGTACTGGTGGTACCTGAATGTGCTCAACCCGGACTGGCGCCTGTCGAAAAGCGGCGAATGGACGGACCGCGCCACGCGCGAACTGCGCGAGGGCCTGGGAAAGCTGATCCATGCCTGCGATCTGACCGTGGCTCCGGTGGCGCTGCACTACTCCCAGGCGAGTTGCCGGGGAAGCTATGCGCGCGGGAATCTGCAGGGCTGGAACAACGCGCGAGCCGCATGGTCCAAGATTCTGATGGGGTTGGGCCTTCAGCACACCTTCCTTTCCTATGACCAGCTCGAAAAGGGCGAGCTGACCTTCCCCAAGACGCGATTGCTGATTCTGCCCTATTCCGTGGCGATGAGCGAGGCTGAGGTGAACGCCGTCCGGGAGTTTGTGAAGGCGGGCGGATACGTGATCGCGGACGTGCAGACGGCGGTGATGGACGAGCACTGCCGCGAGCGGAACGAAGGAGCGCTGGACGACGTGTTCGGCATGAAACGGATGGACGGCGGCACGGGCCACGTGGCCGGCGAGGCAAAGCTCAACGCGCCAGCGTGGGGCCTGGAGGGCGCCGATCTGCGCTGCAAGCTGGAAGAGCCGAGCCTGACCCTCAAAGGCGGCCAGGCGCTGCTGGCCGGCGCGAGCGCGCCTGGGGTGATTGTCAACAAGCATGGCGCGGGCCGGACCATCTATCTCGGATTCGGCATGGCGCGCTACATTGACATGGCGCCGCGTCAGGAGGGGGCGGCGATGCGTCAGATGCTGGCTGCCATTTTGCGCGAGGCCGGAGTGCAGTGGCCAGTGATGGTGCGCGAGGGCAAGGACGCCCTGAACCCGCCGGAGGTGGAAGTGTATCACTATGCGCTCGGCGAGCAGGAGTTCCTTGGGCTGTTCCCGACAAATGCGAAGGAGGGCGTGAATCTGAAGGTGACCGTGTCGCTGGCGTCGCCGCGCCTGGCGCGCGAGCTGCGCAGCGGCCGGGACCTTGGGCGGGTGGCGCGGTTCGACGTGGAACTGACCGCGCCCTATGCCCAGTTCTTTTCGCTGCTGCCCAGCGCTGTGAAGTCGGTTTCGGCGGAGGCGCCCGCGAAGGTGAAGCTGGGCCAGCCGGTGAATGTCAGCCTGGCCGTGGCCACGGAAGACGGCAAGCCGGGGATGCGAGTGGTTCGCGTGACGGTTAAAGACCCGGCCGGGGAGCGGGTGGTTCGGTGGGAGAGCAACGAGACGTTGACGGATGGAAGGGGGGCAAAGACGTTGAATCTGGCCCTGAACGACCCGGCGGGGCGGTACGTGGTGAGTGCGCGGGATGTGGCGAGCGGTGTGACGTGTGAGCGCGCCTTTGTGGCTGAGCCGGCGGAGCGATTGAGCCGCGAGGGAGAGGCGGAAAAGTACCCGCCCGCTGTCCCCGCCAAGGACGCGACCTGGCGGCCGGCCCCCCGTCCGCGGCCAGACTTCGCGCCGCTAGCCGCTGACGAAAAGCCCGTTGACTTTTCCCGCAGCCTGATCAAGAACCCCAGGCTGGTGGAACCCGACCCGAGGACGAAGCAGCCCCGGTTCTGGTTTGGCAGCAAGCACACGCCAGAGGGGCGCAAGCCCCTCTGGCCTGAATATGTGACCGTGGTCGAGGACAAAGACGTCCTCTTCCGAGGGGCGCCCACGACGCGGTTTGAGTTCAAGAAGGCCCCTGGCTTGTGGGAGATGGGCCACGCGCTGGACCTGAAGACTACGGGCATCGGCGGCAAAACCTTGCGTGTCACCTACAACTTGTTGCGCACGGAAGGGCCGCAGGACACAAGCGGCTACGACATGGTGGTTCGTCTGCGGCCGT
Source organism: uncultured Planctomycetota bacterium (assembly GCA_964470775.1). Classification (GTDB taxonomy): domain Bacteria; phylum Planctomycetota; class Brocadiia; order CAIUPP01; family CAYYEE01; genus CAYYEE01. Next base: position 2,105 of record CAYYEE010000543.1, read on the forward strand.
GGAAGGACGGCGGAGTGAAGGGAAAAGCCGCAGACGCGGAAGTCAGCGCTCCGCTGAAGGTGTGGATGACGGGCACGTGCGAGTTGAAGGTGGACCCATCGTTGGACCGCGTGGATGTGCAGGTTTTCGGAAAGAAGAGCGAAACGCTGTATGTGGATGGGTTTATGCTGGAGGTGGTGGAGATTCCGTAGGGGGCAGGCGTGGCGGCGGGTGTGATTAGTTGCGGAAATTGACGCGCCAATTTTCGCAACTAATCGGAAGCAACCGGTAACACGAACTTGCATCAAACCAATAGGTTGTGTCAGAGGCGCTTGCTTGCGGAAATGGGCGGCTATCTCCGCGCCGATGTCTGCAACTTACGCCCCAGCAAAGAGTTACTTTGGCCCTGTGCTGTCCCGGAAATGCCTTGCATTTTCGGGACAGCACACCAGGACGCTGGGGCGGGTTGGCGGCTGCGTTGTGATGGCATACAATAGACGCCTGGAGGGGTTGGCGAGGACGCTTCAGGCGGAAGGGATCTATGGCCACAGCCGCGTTGTTGGTGTTTGTGATTTTGGCGGGCGCCTGCGCGTGGTGGGGGGGGCGGATGGCCCGGGCGCGGTTGGGTTGGGGTGTGGGGCTGTCGGTGGCGGCGGTGTGTGTGCTGGTGGCTCAGTCGCTGGCGGTGTCGTGGCCGCGCATGGAGGAGTGGCTTCATGAGTGGGAGGCGTATCCTTACTTCTGCCTGACGCCGGGGTGTCTGGCGGCGGTAGGGCTGCTGACGTTCCTGGCGCACCGGTCGCCGCGGCGGTTGTTGGGGTGGCTGCTGGGGTTGCTGTCGGCGCTGGTGATTGTTTTCAACGGGCAGTACCAGTTGCGGTTCATCCAGGCGGAGCGGTGGTATGGAGCGCTGACAGGGGAGGTGGATGACTCGGGGTGGTGTCCGCAGACTTCGGACTACACGTGCGGCGCGGCCGCGGCGGCGATGTTGTTGCGGGCGGCGGGGGTGGAGACGAACGAGCAGGAGATGGCGCGCGAATGTCTGGTGCGCGCGGGGGTGGGGGTGACGGATTACACGCTGCTGCGGGGGTTGCGGCTGAAGTTGGCGGGGACGGGCTGGCGGGTGGAGTTGCGGCGAGGCTTGTCGTACGAGGACTTGATTAATCTGCCCAAGCCTTGTCTGGTGAGTCTGCGGCAGGCGTGGCTGCTGGATCACGTGGTTGTGGTGGAGTGGGCTGACGGGCGCCAGACGCAGCTCGCGGACCCGGATCCGAGGGTGGGGCGGCG
>CAYYEE010000544.1:0-3370 GCA_964470775.1 uncultured Planctomycetota bacterium
AGCCAAGCTGAACCTGGATTACTTCTGGCAGCGCGACGTCTATGGCGACGACCCAACGGTGAACCGCCTTGAAGAGATCGGCGCCGCGTACCTGGGGCAAGAGGCCTCTCTCTTTACGCCCACGGGCACCATGGCCAACCAGATCGCTTTGCGCTGCTGGACACGGCCCGGCGACGAAGTGATCGCCGACGCGGGCGCGCACATCTACAACTTCGAGGTGGGCGCCGCCGCGGCTCTCAGCGGCCTCTCGATCCGTCCGCTCGCCGGCGTCGACGGCATCCTCGACCCAGTTCAGGTGGAGGAAGCCATCCATCCTCCCGAGAATATCCACTGTCCGCTGACAAGGATCATCGCCGTAGAGAACACCCACAACCGCGGCGGCGGCAGCATATACCCCTTGGGCCGCGTGGAAGACTTGCGCGCGCTCGCCGACCGGCGCGGTCTTGTGCTGCACATGGACGGCGCCAGGCTCTGCAACGCCGCCGTGGCCACCGGCCTCAAGGCCAGCGACTACGGGCGTGTGTGCCACTCCGTTACGCTGTGCCTCTCCAAAGGCCTTGGCTGCCCGGCTGGATCGCTGGTGGCCGGCCCCAGGGATTTCATCCGGTCCGCGCGCCGCGCGCGCAAGATGATGGGCGGCGGCATGCGTCAGGCCGGCTATCTCGCCGCCGCTTGCATCTATGCCCTTGAGCACAACGTGGAGCGCCTAGCCGAGGACCACGAAAACGCGCGGCGCCTCGCTGCCGGTCTGGCTGAGATCGCCGAGCTGTCTGTGGACCTGAGGCGCGTGGCCACGAACATGGTGTACTATCGCTTCCGCAAGGGCGCCGAGCGCGCCGCCGCCGTGGCGGAGATGTGCAAGGCCGATGGCGTGTTGATTGGTCTGCTGGGACGGACGGACACGGCGCGCAGCGTGACGCATCTGGACGTCACGCGCCAGGACGTGGACCGCGCCGTGGCCGTACTGAGGAAGCACTGTGCCGCGTAGCGCTCCCTGGCGCCGCCGCTACGGACGCGGGGCTTGCCCCAGAGCTTCTAGAAATCCGTCAATGTCCTTGTCCAGATGCGCGGCCGTGACAGATACTCGCAAGCGGCACGCGCCCGGGGGCACGGTGGGCGGGCGCATGGCGGGCGCGTAGTAACCGGCCTCCAGCAGGCGTGCGGACAATTCCAGCGCGGTTCTGGCTTCTCCCACCAGAATCGGCAGAATCTGCGTCTCGCTGCTTCCCGTGTCCCATCCGGCTCTGCGCAGACCGGCGCGGAGGCGTTCGGCGTTGCGTGAAAGCCGCACGCGCCGCTCCGGTTCGCGTTCGAGCACATCGAAGGCCGCGATGGCCGCGGCGCATAGGGCAGGCGGCAGTGCGGTGGTGTAGATCAGGCTGCGCGCGTGGTTGCGGAGGTGATCGGCCAGTTCGGCGCAACCGGCCACGTACCCGCCCACGCAGCCAAGCGCCTTGCTCAGCGTGCCCATGACGATCTCCACTCGGCCGCCGAGCCCCATGACCTCAACGAGGCCGCGCCCGTGGTCGCCCAGAACCCCGGTGGCGTGGGCTTCGTCCACCATCAGCCACGCGCCGTATTCCGCGCAGACGTCCGCGATCCGGTCCAGCGGCGCCGCGTCGCCGTCCACGCTGAAAATGCTGTCCGTAACGACCAGCTTGCGGCGCGACTCGCTCGCCGCCAACAGCCGCGCAAGGTCGTCCGCGTCGCGGTGCTTGTATCTCTGGAAGCGCGCGCCCGACAGCAGGCATCCGTCCACAATACTGGCGTGGTTGAGACGGTCGCCGAACACGGCGTCTCCGCGGCCTACGAGAGAGGCGATGACCCCAACGTTCGCGCAATAGCCGCTGTTGAACAGAACCGCGGCCGGCAGGTCCTCAAAGCGGGCGATACGCTCTTCAAGCTCGCGATGCAGCGTGGAAGACCCCGTGACCAGCCGCGACGCGCCGGCGCCCACGCCCCACCGGCGCAAGGCCCGGATGCCCGCCTCGCGCAGAGCTGGGTGGTTGGCCAGACCGAGATAGTTGTTCGACGCAAAGTTCACGGCGGGCCGGCCGTCAATTGTGATGACGCGCTCCTGCGGGCCCTCGATGTCACGAATGACGCGGAACAGATCCCTCCGGCGCAGGGCTTGGAGCCCGGCGATGAGCTCGTCTTTCATGGACATGCCGCGTCCTCTGGCAAGGCGATCAGCGCGGCCAGGTGGCCGCCGAACCCGGCGGCGGCCAGCGCTCCAGGGCCCGAGACCGCGCGCGGCGACGCCATGACGTGATCGAGCGCGTCGTCTTTGTCCGGCCGCTCCAGGTTGCGGGTGGCAGGCAGCATTTTGCCACGGAGCGCCAGGAAGAGAAAGGCCGTTGCCACAGCCGACGCCGCGCCCAGGAGGTGGCCAGTGTGGCCTTTGGTGGACGCGACCGGCGCGCGCGAGCCGAAGACGCGGCCCAGCGCGGCGGCCTCCGACGCGTCGCCGAGACGGGTTCCTGCCGCGTGGGCGTGGACAAAGCCCACATGCTCCGGCGCCAGCCCCGCGCGTTGGAGCGCCAGGCGCAGCACGCGCTCCAGGGGTTCGCCCGTGGGGCAGGGCCGCATAGTGTGATAAGCCTCGGACCCCAGCGCGCAGGCGGCCAGCACCCCGTAGACAGTCGCTCCCCGGCTCCGGGCGTGGTCGAGCCGCTCCAGAACCAGCGCCGCCGCGCCTTCGCCAACGATGAAGCCGCGGCGTCTTCGGTCAAAAGGGCGGCAGGCGGTTTCGGGTGGATCCGTCTCAGCCAGGGCGCCCGCATTGCGGTAGGACCCGAGCACCAGGCCGCACAGGCTGGCGTCGCTGGCGCCGGCGATGGCCGCGAGGCACTCGCCCCTTTGCACGAAACCCGCGGCGCGAGCGACGCACACTGCCCCCGTGGCGCAGGCGGCGGCCTCGGACATCACCGGCCCGCCCAAGCCCAACGCCTGGGCCACGCGCGCCGCCGGCATGGACGGCAGGGCGTTGAAGATGAAATCAGGCAGGGGACGCGCTGCCTTCCCCGCGCAGCTCTCGTAGCTGATGAGGCCGCCTTTGCTGCAGCCGAAAACGCATCCGGTTTCGGCCAGAAGAGGGGGGGAGGAGGGGAGGCCTGCATCCTCGGCCGCTTCGCGCGCGGCTCGCACAGCGTAGAGGATCGTGCGTTCCGCGCCGGGCTCGACGGGCAGGGGGGGCAAGCCGCCCGCGAACTCCTCTGCGCCGGGAAACAAGCCCGGTGGCAGTGTGTGCAGGCCGCCCTCTCCGGCGAGGGCGGCGCGCCACGTCTCGTTGCGGGAGGCGCCCAGAGGCGTCACAAGCCCCACCCCCGTCACTGCTACGGCGTGCGAAGCAACGCGGCCGCTCATGGCG
>CAYYEE010000545.1:0-3367 GCA_964470775.1 uncultured Planctomycetota bacterium
CCACCTCGCGCACCGCGCCGCGGCCGCCCGGCCGCTTGGTCACCCAGTCCGCCGACGCCAGCGCCATGGATGTCGCGTCCGCCACCGCCACCCCCACCCCCGCCGCGCGCATCACCGGCGCGTCCGGCGCGTCGTCGCCCACGTAGCACACCTCCGCCGCCTTCACCCGCTCCGCCGCCAGCAGATCGCAAAAACCCGTGTACTTGTCCTTGTACCCCAGCAACACCGTCCCGATCCCCAGCCGCTCCGCCCTAATCCGCACGGCCTCGCGGCATTCCCCCGACAGGATCGCCACCCGGATCCCGCAGCGTAGCAGCCACACGATTCCCGTCCCGTCCTTCACGTCAAAAGCGCGGATTTGGTCGCCGTTGTCCGCCACGTAGATGCGGCCGTCCGTCAGCACGCCGTCCACGTCCAGCGCCAGCACCTTCACCGCGCGCAGCCGTTCCGTCAGACCGATTTGCCGCGACATAAGATAGAACCTCTCGTCAAGCCCGCGCCCTGCGGCGTCTCACGCCCCTTGCGGACCGGCGCCCGGCGCCGCCTCCGCGGCCGTCGGCTCCGTCCCCGCCTCCTGAGCGCAAGCCGCCTCGTCTTGCTGAGAACCTGCCGCCTGCGCCTGAGGATGGGACTCCGTCCCTTGAGCCGGCGCCGCGGCCTGGCCCGCCGGCTCAGCCACGCCCTCCACCTCCCGCGCCAGCGCCATGTAATCCTCGTTGCCCCGCGACGCCCGCGCATACACCGCAATCGGCTCCCCGTGGCTGGGCGATTCCGCCAGCTTCACGTTGCGATGCACCACGGTCTTGAAAAGCTTGCCGGGAAAGAACTCCTTGATGTTGGCCAGCACTTCGGCCGACAGATTCGTCCGGCTGTCATATTGGCACGCGATAATCCCCGAAACGCGCAACTCCGGATTCAGCCGCTTGCGCACCAGCTCCACCGTGCTCATCAGCTTGCTCATCCCCTGCAGCGCAAAAAACTCGGTCTGAATAGGGATGAAGATCTCCTTCACCGTCGTCATCGCGTTCAGCGTCAGCAACCCCAGCGAAGGCGGACAGTCGAACAACACGTAATCGTAGTTCGCCATGAACCCACGCATTGCCCCGCGCAACGCCGTCTCCCGCCCCACCACGCCCACCAGCTCCACCTCCGCCCCCGCCAGGTTGATCTCGCTCGGAATCAGATCCAGCCCTGCCGTCGCCGTCGTCATCACCGCCTTCTCCGGCGGCGTCGAATCCATCAGCACGTCATAGATGGACGGCTGATCCTCGCCCACGCATAGACCAAAGTGCGTTGTCAGATTCGCCTGAGGATCAATGTCTACCAGAAGAACCCTGCGCCCCATCAAGGCCAGGGACGCCCCCAGGTTCGCCGTGGACGTCGTCTTGCCCACGCCGCCCTTCTGGTTCGCCAGCGCGATGGATCTCATCCAAGGCCTTCCACAGAGGTTCTCGTGACCCGGCTATTGTAACTTCGCCCTCCGCGGAGTGTCAAAACGTGCCGCCGTCCGCCGTCCAACCCCGCCTGATCCGTCTGACTTGTGCCCACCCCCTCCTTGGCCTAGAATACCCCCGTTCGCTTTGTCACGCCAAGGAGCCCGAGATGCCCCAAGCCGCCTACACCCCGCTCACCCCGGCCATCCTCGAACAGATCAAGGCCATTGTCGGCGAAAAGCACCTCATGTGCGGCGACCCGGCCCAGCTCGAGCCCTACAGCCACGACGAAGTCGCGGAGAAGGAATACGCCCACATGCCCGAGGCCGTGGCCCGGCCCGGCTCGGCCCAGGAAATCGCCCAGATCATGCGTCTGGCCACGCGCGAACGTTTCCCCGTCACCCCGCGCGGCGCGGGCAGCGGACTCTCCGGCGGCGCCGTGCCCGCCTATGGCGGCCTTGTGCTCCTGCTCGACCGCATGAACCGCATCGTCGAGATCGACCGCGACAACCTCATGGTCGTGGTCGAACCCGGCGTCATCACCAACGAGATCAACGAACACCTCAAGGAGTTCGGCCTCTTCTACGCCGGCTATCCCATGAGCCTCGAAACCTGCTGCATCGCCGGCAACGTGGCCGAAAACGCCGGCGGCGGCAAAGCTGTCAAGTACGGCGTCACCGCCCGCTACGTCACCGGCCTCGAAGTGGTCACCCCCACCGGCGACATCCTCCGCCTGGGCGGCAAACTCGTCAAAGACGTCACCGGCTACAATCTTATCCAGCTCATGATCGGCTCCGAGGGCACGCTGGGAATCTTCACCCAGATCACCCTGCGCCTGCTGCCCCTGCCCCGCGCCAGCGTGGACCTGCTCTGCCTGTTCAGGACGCCGGGCGAGGCCATCGCCGCCGTGCCAAGGCTGATGACATCGAGCGGCGTCATCCCCACGGCCATCGAGTTCATGGACCAGACCTCGGTGCGCGCGGCCTGCGCCTACGTCAACGAGACGATCCCCTCGGACAAAGCCGGCGCCATGCTCCTCATCACCGTGGACGGTTCCAGCGCCGAGCAGGTCGAGGCCGAGTACCTCGCCATCGGCGAGCAGTGCGAAGCCGCCGACGCGTTTGAGGTCTATGTCGCCGACAACCGCACCACGTCCGAGCGCATCTGGAAGATCCGCCGCAACATCGCCGAAGCCTTCAAGGTCGTCAGCCCCCACCAGAGCCTCGAAGACATCGTGGTCCCGATCGCCCGCATCCCCGACATGGTCTCCGCCCTCGAAGAGCTCTCGCGCAAGTTCGACGCGCCCATCCCCTGCTACGGCCACGCCGGCGACGGCAACCTCCACGCCACGCCTGTCATGAACCCCAATTGGACCGTGGAGAAATGGAAAGCCACGCTCCCCAAGATTCTAACCAGCCTCTACCAGACCACCCGCCAGCTTGGCGGCGTCATCAGCGGCGAACATGGCATCGGCAACAAGCGCAAAGGCTACATGCCCATGTTCTGCGACCCCGCCCACCTCGACATGATGCGCTCCATCAAACGCGCCGTGGACCCAGCGGGCATCCTGAACCCGGGCAAGATTTTTGACGTGTAAGGGACGGAGCTGGCGCAGGCCGGTTTGAAAAACGATGCGACGGCTCGGCAACATAGCTCTCAGGGCCAGTCCGTTGCTCGGGCGGCGTTTCTCGCGTTGATCGAGTGGCCGCCGTCCGCGGAGCGCAACGACGAACACAGAAGGCGACGGCTATGACGCGCGAGTTCAGCGTTGTCATCGAACGGGACGCGGATGGGGTGTTCGTCGCGTCCGTCCCTGCTCTGCGTGGCTGCCACACCCAAGCCAAGTCCCTGGACGTCCTCATGAAGCGGATTCGCGAGGCCATCGAGATCTGCCTCGATGTGGAGGAGCCCGCCGCGACCGAGTTCGTCGGGGT
>CAYYEE010000546.1:0-3346 GCA_964470775.1 uncultured Planctomycetota bacterium
CAGCTCGCGGGAGGTGACGGCGGCGGTGAGGACGCTGGCGGGCGGGGGCGCGGCCTTGAGTGTGGCGCCGTGGACGGCGTCCACGGTCATGGGCTGAACGCCGAGGCCGGCCATGGGACAAATGGCCATGAAGACGCAGATGGGGCATTCGTGTTCGGCGAGGGGGGCGTCCCAGGCGGGATGGCCGGAGTGCGCGGCGGTGTGCCGGCAGGCGCCGTGGCAGGCTTGAGGGTGGATGCAGGCGTGGGCGCCGAAGCCGAAGAGAACGACGAGCATGGCCGCCCATGCGGCGAACCGGGCGAGGCGCAGGAATGGGGGGGGGAGCTTCATAGGCTGCGAGTATAGGGATCGGGAGGCAGGGCGTCAAGGGCGGCGGCCAGCGTTAAACAGCCGGGGCCGCCCTTGGGCGGCCGCGGTCGACTCCATATCACGATGGCGCGTCCTGCGTTTTACATGGGTTCCGAGCGGGGCGCATTCCCGTGACCCCGCCCGGAACCTGAGGACGATCCATCAAGGCCTGGAGTTGGCGCTAAGAATGTAGAGGAAGTCGTCGTCGCCTGGGGTGAGGCCGTCGCAGGCGTAGGGGGAGTTGATTCGGTTGTTGGGTCCGGCCGAGAGGACGGCGACGTCTTCGGTCCAGGCGTCGGGACCGAGGAACTTGACGTTGGCGGCGTACCGGGAACCCCAGGGGTCAGGGAGGATGGGGGCGCTCATGTAGGGGCCGCGCCAAGAGAACTCGGCGTTGAATCCAGTCTGGAGGGGCGTCTTGTAGGCGTGGGAGGCGCTGCCGCCTGGTGTGTTAGTGGTGAGGTGGTTGGCGAAGAAGTCCACTTTGCAGAGGTCGGTGGGCTGGGCCCATCCCCATCCGCCGCCACCGCCGACGGCGGGAATCTCGCCGTCGCCGACGAGGAGCTCGACGCCGTGATTGGCTGGGACGCCGGGGGCGTGGCCTATGGAGCTGAACCACTGATAGCCGGTGTCTTCCATGAACATCCACATGGCGCAGGCGATGGCCTGGACGTCTTCGCGGCAGCGGACGACTTTGGCGTTGCGGACGAAGTTGCTGATGACGGGGGCGAGGATGGCGCAAAGGATGGACAGGACGATCAGGATGATGGTGAGTTCAATGAGAGACCAGCCACGGGTTCTGGGACGACGGGCTGATCTGGTGGGGAACCGCATGGGAGTCCTCTGGCAACGTGTCTTGCGAGTCTCGATGTTCGCGGTTGTGTCTCAGCACTTGGTGTGCCAGTTTGATTTGTTGGGTTGCTGTTGTGATGTAAGATGCTTTATTTGTTAGTGATAGGTCATTTGTTGTTTGGTTGTAATTTGGGTGGGATGAGGGTGGGGGCAACGTGGTGGGTGAGAGGAGCTACGTGGCGTGTAGCTGACGGCGACCAGGATGGGGCCAAAGGGAGGGAGGGGACAAAAGGATGGTAACGGTGTCGGGGGGGTTAGTGGCGGGCGCTGTCGAGGATGGCGAGGGCGAGTTCTTCGGGGCGCTGGGAACCGATGAGGAGCTTGCGGCCATCCTTGAAGACGAGTTGGACGCCCAGGGCGCCGCTGACGTTATAGGCCCAGCCTTTGGAGCCGAAGCCTTTGCGGATGCCCCATCCTCCAAAGTCGCGCAGGGGGCGGTATTCGCAGGGCATGCACTTGACAATCGTTTTGGTGTCGAAGACGCGGGGGCGGAGATGGAAGGGGAAGAAGCGGCAGCGGAGTTCGTTGGGGCGCACTTCGACGACGAGGCGCGTGATCATGAGCAGGACAGGGATGCCAAGGCCGAAGACGGCCCACATGCCTGCGGTGAAGGCTGCGGCGGCTGGGGAGCGGTTCTGGGTGAAGGCGGAGGCGATGGCGCAGAAGGCGAGGACGATGAGGGCGAGCATGAGCGTCCAGAGCCAGAGCTGGCGGAAGCGCTGTGTTTCCTGGAAGAGGGGGGTGGGGTCGGTCATGGGGGGCTTGATGCGCCGGCTGGCGTTGGGCCAGCGCGGACGGGTCCTTTCTCAGCGAAGCCTGAGGCAGTCTTCCGGCTCAAATCCCGCGTCTTCGAGGATTCTCGCCGCAAGGCCGCGTCACAAGTCACAGCCGGGATGAACAGGGACAGTAATGATGACGCGAGAGGCGTGATTGACGAGCGTGAGATGGCTTCCTCGTTGGCGGTCTTCGACAAACCCCTGCGTCTTCAGGAGCCTGACGATCTCCCTTGCACTCAATTGAGGCAGCCTGGTCAAGAGGGAACCCCTACGCTCAACTCCTCAACGTGGACGATCCTGTCGTCTTGAGGGATCTCGATCCCGTTGGCCAGACAAGACTCCAGGTGCAGTTCGATGGCCTCGCGGATGCTGCGCTTGGCTTCCTCGATCGTCTTGCCATTGTTGAAGCATCCGCGCAGGGAGGGGCTGTAGGCGAAGTAGCCTTCGTCTTCGGGTTCTTTCTCGATGACGATCTGGAAGGAGTAGTACTTCATGTTAGGACTCCTCGCCGTTCCCTGTAACGGGTTTGATGGGCCTTGTGGATATGTGCATTATACGGGGCCGGCGGGGGGCGGGGCAATGGTCAAGGGAAGGAAGGGACAGACCCTTCGACAGGCTCAGGGCAAGCGGGACGGAAGGCCGGCGGACGACAAGGCAAGCGGCGTCGGCGGATCATGGCGCGTGGCGTCGCTGCATGCGGCGGTCTTGGAGGCGGCGGATCTTGTCGCGGGGTTCGGCGCTGGCGGCGCGCTTGACGGAGACTTTGGCGCCGGGGGGGCGGGCGCGGACCCATTCGACGAAGCGGCGGATTTCGGGGTGTTCGAGGAGTTTGTCGCGGGTGTTGTAGTCGTATTCGAGCTGCTTTTCGGTGAGGGTGGCGTGGATGGTTTTGTGGCAGGCGGGGCAGAGCCAGAGGACGCGCTCTTTGACTTCGTCCCGGTCGAAGTTCTTCTTGTTGCGTTTGTTCTTGTGGCGGGTCTTGGGGATGAGGTGGTGTTTGTCCACGCTGACGCCTTGGCGGAGGCAGAGCTCGCAGCGGTCGGGGCGGGGGTGGGGGGGCATGTGGGAGTTGTGGAAAGCATGGGGATTGTGGATGGCGGCTTGAGTGCGATTATCATATCATGTTGGTCTCAAGTGTCACACGGATCATGGAGGCGTGGAGCATGAGCGGTTTCGCGGCGTTTCCGAAGGATTTCCTGTGGGGCGTGGCGACGGCGGCGTACCAAGTGGAAGGGGCGGCGCGGGAGGACGGGCGGGGACCGTCGGTCTGGGACACGTTTTCGCACACGCCGGGCCGGGTCGCGATGGATTTCAACGCGGACGTGACGTGCGATCAGTATCACCGCTACAAGGGAGATGTGGGGCTGATG
>CAYYEE010000547.1:0-3341 GCA_964470775.1 uncultured Planctomycetota bacterium
GAGCTGCGCTTGCAGTTCGTGCTGGCAGCAGGGCGCGGCCAAAATGACCCGAGCCCCCCACTTCACCGCTCCGGCCAGGGCCTGGTCCGTGGCCTCGCCGCAGGCGTGCAGGCTCAACACCACGTCGGGCGGGGCAGGGGGCTGGTAATCGCGGATGGCGCGGGCCGAGAACGTGGGGCCGTCCCAGCGCAGCGCCTGGCGCAGCCGTTCGCACTTGGCGATCAACTCCGGATTGGCGTCCACGCCTTCGACGCGCGCCTGGGCGTCGCGCTCCTGGCGCAGCCACCGCCACGCGGCGAACGTCAGGTACGCGGCGCCGCAGCCGCAATCCACGGCAAGCCCGGCGGGCGCCCCCCTCGGCAACGCCTTGTCCAGAATGCGCAGAAACTCATTGATCTGGTTGAACTTGGCGCGCATGGAAGAGCGCACGCCGCCGGAACCGGCGGTGATGCCCAGCGCTTGGAGCAGCGGGTCGGACCGGCCCGGCGCCAAAGGCTGGTCTTTGCGCCGGTTGTGGTCCAGACACGGCTGCTCTTCAGGACGGGAAGGTTTGCCCCACTTGACCAGCGGTTTGCCCTTGCGCGTGATACGCACGTGCAGGTCGCCTTGGGTGGTCTGGCAGTGCAGATGCGAGAGAGGCTGGCTCAGAACTTCGTCGAGCCTGGCCCCAGCTTCCGCCCCCTCGGCGTTGAGGCTCGTCTCCTTGCGGCCGTCCCAAAAAGAGAACTGAAACATGCGGCGGCCGCGGATCAACACCGGCCGCACCGACGCCTTGGCCCAGCCCGCGCCCTGGCCCTGGGCCGCGGGCATAAGGGTCAAGCGCAGAAAGCTGTCGTCTTGGACCAGCGCGCGCACACGGTCAAAGACGTCGTCCAGCGTCTGTGGGAGGGACATGCCCGTCTTCACTCCGAGTCAAACCCAGCGCCGGCGCCCCGGCTAGGAAAAGGAACACAGATTCCCCTTGCTGTGCCGTCCCAGCATCGCCAACTACGCCTCCTCCGCGAACGCAACGCCCCCTCGCCAGGATCGCGGCCGATCTGTCCCTTGTTGTGACGCGGCGCTTTGGCCCGGGCCAGCCATCCCGATGAGCAAGGAGGCCGGCCCCCGCGGCCCGGTAACGTCTTTCAGTTCCCGAGCTTTACGACATTCGCGGCGCGCGGACCTTTCTGGCCAGGCTCGACGTCAAAAGACACGGGCTCGTTTTCGGCCAGCGTCTTGAAGCCTTGGCCCTGGATGCAGGAGTGGTGCACAAACACGTCCGGGCTTCCGTCGTCAGGCGTAATGAAGCCGTACCCCTTCTCGTCACTGAACCACTTCACCTTCCCCGTCGGCATCGTTGCGTCTCCCTCTGTCGTAGAGATGTCCGAGCGCCAAGCCGCACGGAGGCCCTCCACAATGGAGGCCCAACCACCGTGCCTGCGCCTGCCACGCGAACCATCCAGCCGCACAGGAAAGGCGCGCCCGAAGAGTCTGCCCGGCAAGAGACGCAACGCCCGCAAAGGAATGGGCCCAACGCGGCCGATGAAACCGCGCCGCCTCCTCCGCCGCATGCGAGCAGGCATCCTCTTCCCACAGCAGCCGTCCTGGCGTTCTGGCTGCTTGGCGATAAGTCTAGCGAACAGAATCACGTCAGTCAACAAAATCCTTTCCATTTTCAGCAAGATTCGGGGTGGGCGGGCCGCGCGGCGCCTGTCGGCCCGCCCTCATGGGTCCCGCGGGTCAATGGGGCCCTTGGGCGGCGCCCCCTTGCTTGACATGGCCGCCCAGCCAGCCAACAATACAGCCATCCTTCGGCCACCTCCCCGGAGCCCCATCCATGAAAATCGCTACCTTCAACTGCAATTCCGTCCGCTCGCGCATGCCCATCATCCTCGACTGGCTGGCCAGGAACCAACCCGATGTCCTCGGACTGCAAGAGACCAAATGCCAGGACTCCGACTTCCCGGCCGGCGACTTCACAAACGCGGGCTATTGCGCGGCCTTCCGCGGCCAGAAGAGCTACAACGGCGTGGCGTTGCTCAGCCGCCAGAAACCCTCGGACGTCGCCTTCGGCCTGGATGACGGGGGCCCGGCCGACGAGTCGCGCCTCATCCGGGCCACGTTCGGCAAAGTCACCGTGGTCAATGCCTACGTACCCCAAGGTAATGCGCCCGACGCGCCTGAGTACGCCTACAAACTGGAATGGTTCCGCCGTCTGCGCGCGTACTTCGAGCGCCATTTCACCACGCGCCGCCAGGTCGCGTGGATCGGCGATTTCAACGTGGCGCCCGAACCTATGGACGTCTACGACTCCAAGCGCCTCATGGGCCACGTCTGCCACCGGCCCGAGACGTTCGCCGCGCTCGAACACGTAAAGGCGTGGGGATTTGTGGACGTGTTCCGCAAACACAACCCCCAGCCCGGCCTTTACTCCTACTTCGACTATCGCATGCCCAAAGCCGCCGAACGCGGGTTGGGCTGGCGCGTGGACCACATCTTCGCCACGCCGCCCCTGGCCGCGCGCTCCATCGGCGCCGCCATCGACATGGCCCCCCGCCTTGCCGAAAAGCCGTCAGACCACACGATTGTGATGGCGGAGTTCAGCGAATGACGCCGCGCGCGCTGCTGCTCATCGGCCCCACCGGCGCGGGCAAAAGCCCCCAGGGCATGTTGCTCGAAAAAGCCGGCGCCGGCTTGCACTTCGACTTTGGCCACGAGCTGCGCCAATCCGTGGCCGACCCAGCCGCCGCTCCCTTCCCGCCCCGCGACGCCGAGTTCGTCCGCTCTCTGATCCAGTCCTGCGCCCTGCTGCCCCACGACCGCTTCGACATCGCTCTGGCCGTGCTGCGCGCCTTCATGAAACGCCGCGCCTTCGACCCCGCCGCGCAGCGCCTCATCCTTAACGGACTGCCCCGCCACGAAGCCCAGGCCCGCGACCTGGCGCCGCATGTCCATGTGGACAAAGTCGCCGTGCTCGAAGCCGCGGCCAGCGTCCTGGCCCAGCGCGTCGAGCGCCGCCGCGCCGGATTGACTCTCGACCACGCCGGCCGCGACGACGACCACGCCGCCGCCATCGCCGCAAAGCTGCGCGTCTACGAGGCGCAGACCCGCCCGCTCATCGCCTTCTACGCCAGCCAGCCCGGCGTCGAAATCCTGCGCCTCACCGTGGACGGAACCACGACCGACGCCACACTCCACGCGGCCCTGCTGGACTTCTGCTCCAACCGTTAGGCGTTTTGGCCGGCGCAATACGTCCCACCGGCCCTATGGGCCCGTTGAAAAAGACACCGCGCCGGCGGGGACACGGCGCCTCAGCCCGCCAGCGGCGGGACCGCAACGTGTCCCCGGAACAGACGCGACAT
>CAYYEE010000548.1:0-3333 GCA_964470775.1 uncultured Planctomycetota bacterium
CGAGGACGTCGGAACGCCATCGGCCGAACCAACCGCCCCTTGCTCGCGCCGCCCCGAAGCGGCCAAGGCGATCACCAGAATCGCCACCGCCGCGCTGGCCGCAATCAGGACCGGCGTTCTTCTGACAAGCGGCGTGTTGTGAGGCCGGAGGAGTGGGCCGGCCGGCGGGGGAGGGGGGGGCGGGGGCTTGTCCGGCTGCACGCGTCGCATGGTCCGACTGCACAGCGGACACGCGGCCGGGCCTCTCGGCAGGCTGAAGAGCAGGCTCACTCTCCCGCATTCGCACATATACGCCCATGGGATCGTCGTCGCCCTGCCGCACGTCGGACACTTCGCCTCCGCGCCCGCGTGCTCCTGAGGCGCCAGCAGCGGCTGACCGCATCCGCACCGGAACTCCAACGCCATGTCCGACCTCCATCCCTTTCGCTCATGCCCTTTCCTCTGACAGACGCATTGTACGGATGTCTTGCTTGCGGCGCAAAGGCCAAATCAAAGACCGAGGCAACGCCTCAGCTCTCGCTCAGGATATCCCTCGCCCGGCCCGGCCTGGCCTGCCTGGCTGCCGGGGCACGGCATACCGCGCCCCTGCATCGCGGGGACCATCCGCCAGGAGGCATTGCCCGGCGCTTTTCCGTTTCCTTGACCCTCCCCCGTGCCTCTGCTATATTTCAACTCAGCGCCGCGACTGCGGCGCGTGTTTCTTTCCCGTTTTCCCCAGAAGTGACCTATGGACACACGGCGCGACTTTCTGCTGGAGGTCGGCGTTGAGGAACTGCCGGCCGGGTATATTGCTCCGGCTCTGAAGCAGATGATGGATGGCCTGAAGTCGGGATTGGCTGACGCCCGCCTGGCCCATGGCGAACCGCGTTGTTCCGCCACGCCCCGCCGTTTGGCCGCGTGGGTCCCGCGCCTGGCCATGCGCCAGGACGACCTCGAAATGGAAGTCACTGGTCCCCCCGCGCGCGTCGCCTTCGACGCCAGCGGCAAGCCGACCAAGGCCGCCGAAGGGTTCGCCCGTTCGCAGAATGTGGACGTGGCCAGCATCTACAAGGTCCAGACCCCTCGCGGCGAGTACTGCGCCGTCAAGCGCCGCCAAGATGGCCGCCTTGCTGCCGACGTGCTTTGCGACCTGGCGCCCAAGGTGCTAGCCGGCCTTTCCTTCCCCAAGTCCATGCGTTGGCCCGAGAGCCCCACGCCCTTTGCCAGGCCGGTCCGCTGGCTCGTAGCGCTTCTCGGCGAGGAGACCCTGCCCGTCAAGGCCTTCGGGCTCGTCGCGGGACGGATCACGGAGGGCCATCCCTTCCTCTGCCCAGGCAAGATCGAAATTCCCAGCGCCGACTGGGCCGACTACGTCGCCCGCTTGCTCCGCGCCAACGTCATGATCGAGACCCAGGAGCGCCAGCGTGTCATCCGTGAGCAGATCGAAGCGGCCCTGGCCGCGCACGGCGGCCGCTTGGAGGAGGAGTGGCTGCTGGAGGAGGTGACAAACCTCGCGCAATGGCCCGGCGTGGTGGAAGGCGCTTTCTCGCCCGAGTTCCTCGAAGTGCCCGCGCCCGCCATCGTGGCCGCCATGACCGAGCACCAGCGCTACTTTCCGGTCCGCAAGGCCGATGGCTCCCTCATGCCTTCCTTCCTGGTCGTCACGGACCGCGGCGGGGGGGATGAGGACACGATCCGACGCGGCAACGAGCGCGTCCTGCGCGCGCGGCTCTCCGACGCGCGCTTTTTCTTCCGCCAGGACCGCGGCCGCAAGCTCGAATCCTATGTCGCGGAACTCGACGGCATGGTCTATCTGAAGGGGCTGGGCAGCTATCGCGACAAGGCCGCCCGCCTTGAGCGGCTCGCCGCAGAAGTCGGCGCCAGCCTGGGCTTGGACGCCGCCGCCCTCTCCGCCGCCAGGCGAGGCGCTTTGTTGTGCAAGGCCGATCTGGTCACGGCCATGGTCGGTGAGTTTCCCAAGCTCCAGGGTGTTATGGGCGAAATCTACGCCGGCTTGGACGGCGAGCCCCAGGACGCCTGCAAGGCCATCGCCGAGCACTACATGCCGCGCTCAGCCGATGGAGACCTGCCCGCTACGCCCGTCGGCCGCGCTCTCAGCCTTGCCGAAAAGATCGACAACCTCTGCGCCTGCTTCTCCATGAACCTCGCGCCTACAGGTTCCGCCGACCCCTATGCTTTGCGGCGCCAGTCCCAGGCTGTCCTGCGCATCGCCGAAGCTTCCGGCCGCTTCTTCTCGCTCAAGGGCCTCATCCGCGCTGCTCTGGACCTGCTGCCCCCGGCCGCCGACAAATCGGAAAGCGTCGTCTCCGCCGTTCTCGGCTTCCTGCGCGACCGCCTCCAGCAACTCGCCCTCGACCGAGGTCTGCCCCATGATCTGGTCCGCGGCGCCTTGGCCGTTGGCGCTGATGACATCGCCGACTACTGGCTGCGGCTCAAGTCCCTCGAGGATCTTTCCAAGGAGGCGTTGTGGCCTGACCTTGTCGCCGTCGCAGAGCGCACCTACAACATCTCTAAAGGCGTGGACGGCGCCGAGGCGCCTGACGCCGCGCTCTTTGAGCAGGACGAAGAGCGCTCGCTGTGGCGTCTCATCGTTGAACGCCGCGACGAGATCACCTCCCTGGAAGACCAGCGCCGGTACGCCGAGGCCGGCCGGCTTTACGCCCAGGTCTTTGGCGGGCCGGTCCACGACTTCTTCGACAAGGTCTTCGTCAACGTCGAGGACGCCAGGGTCCGCGCCAACCGCCTCCGTCTCATCCGCGCCGCGCATGCCCTCTATGGCGCCCGCGTGGCCGACCTCTCCAACATCAGCACGGGCGTGGCCGCCAAGTCCGGCTGAGCGAGACCGCGAACATGCGCTTCGTCAAGATGCACGGCAACGGCAACGACTTCGTGCTCGTTGATCTCTGGCGCGAAAGCGTGTCCGCCGGGCCCGATCTGGCCCGCGAAATCTGCGACCGCCATTTCGGCGTCGGCGCCGACGGACTCGTGCTTGTCGGTCCGTCCACCTGCGCCGACGCCCGCATGTTGATCTATAACTCCGACGGCAGCGAAGCCGAAATGTGTGGCAACGCCATCCGTTGCGTGGCCAAATACTGCTTCGACATTGGCATTCACGCCGGCGCTGAGTTGCGGGTAGAGACCAAGGCCGGCGTCAAGCGCATCACCATGACGTCTGCGGGGGGGCGCATGGTCTCCGCTTGCGTGGACATGGGCGCGCCTCGACTCGCCCGCGCCGATATCCCCATGCGCGGCCAGGCCGCGGAGCAGTGCGTTGACGAACCCTTCGAGGTCGCCGGCCACCACTACGCGCGGACTTGCGTCAACATGGGCAAT
>CAYYEE010000549.1:0-3320 GCA_964470775.1 uncultured Planctomycetota bacterium
CGAGATCATGGCGGATGCCGCTCGCCACACGCACATGCGCGATGCCCGGCACTTCGAGCGCACGGGTGCGCGTGTCGCCCTGGTCGAGGTACCGCCCGGCGTCGACCCAGTAGGAGGGGACGTCGTCGGGCCGTTCGAGGAACTCGTCGAGCATCCGCCCTGTCCACAGCGGCGAGAGGTTTCCGATGATGAGGAGCACCACCGCGGCCGCCGCCCAGCGCCCCCTCCTCGTCCGCTACCACGCCCCCGACACCTCCGAAGGCGCCCCCGCCGGCCGCGCCCAGACCGCCTGGCTCATCAGCAAAGACCTCGGCCAAACCTGGACTCCCTGCCCCCCCCAGGACGCGCCCCCCGCCCCCTTCCTCACCGGCCGCTCCTTCCTCTTCGGCTCCACCGCCGCCGGCGCCGACCTCTTCGACCGGCTCATCGCCGGCTCCCACTTCTACTTCACACCCCGCGTCCTCAGCCTCTCCCTCCTCGCCTGCTTCGCCCTGTGCGCCGTCCTCGCCTTCGTCAGCGCCGCCCTCTGCGACACCCGCAACCCCTGGCAATACCTCCTCCTCCGCAAACTCCCCGAAGTCTTCGTCAACGGCATCGCCGCCGTCCCCGCCATCATCCTCCTCATCGTCGTCGCCACGGGCGTCAGCGCCTCCCGCGCCGTCCCCGCCGAATGGGCCATCATCGCCGCCATCGTCTTCACCCAAATCCCCAACGTCTACCAGTACCTCTACGCCGCCATCGCCGAATACCGCTCCTCCGAACGCCTCGCCCACGACCTCTCCATCGGCCTCTCCTGGCTCCGCATCCTCATCAACAAAATCCTCATCGAACGCTGCCTCCGCATCTTCGTCATCCAGGCCTTCTACATCCTCGGCTACATCATCCTCTTCGAAACCACCCTCTCCTATCTCGGCTTCGCCCCCTCCGGCGACCTCGACAGCTGGGGCAAGCTCCTCGTCGAAGAAGGCCGCCTCCCCATGGCCCGCTGGCTCCAGACCGGCGTCCCCGGCCTCAACGACTGGGTCTTCCTCGCCCCCCTCGCCTGGATTCTCCTCTCCATCTACGCCGCCAACCGCATCGGCAAACTCCTTGCCCGCTGCCTCCTTCCCCGCCGCGCCGCCATGGAGTGACCCCATGCCAGCCCCCATCCTCCAAGTCCGGGACCTCGCGGTTCACTTCCACGACCCCGAAGACCTCGAGTTCATCCGCGCCCTCGACGGCGTCTCCCTCGACATCTACCCCGGCGAAAACTTCGCCCTCATCGGCGAATCCGGCTCCGGCAAGACCACCTTCGCCAAATCCATCCTCGGCCAGATCCCCCCCAAGCCCGGCATCATCCGCGGCTCCATCACCTTCACCACCCGCGAAGGAACCTGGGACATCGTCCGCGGCGTCGAACAGGTCTGGCGCCGCGAAGAATCCCTCTTCGCCCGCCGCATCGTCGCCGAACGCCGCCGCGGCGCCTGCCGCCGCTGGCTCGACAGCGCCCAAGAACGCCTCGCCGACATCCTCGGCAAACGCATCTCCCTCATCACCCAGGACACCGGCGGCAGCCTCAACCCCTACATCTCCATCGGCCGCCAGATCCGCGACGCCATCGAAGCCGGCCTCGCCCCCACCGGCCGCTCCCCCCTCGACTACATGGCCCAGGCCGCCATGGCCTCCGACCCCGCCGCCATCGAACACCTCGCCCGCCGCTACCCCGCCCAGCTCTCCGGCGGACAGCGCCAGCGCGCCCTCATCGCCCTCGCCCTCGCCTCCGAACCCGCCCTCATCATCGCCGACGAACCCACCACCGGCCTCGACGTCCTCCGCAAAGCCGAAATCATCCGCCTCTTCGAAACCCTCGTCCAGCGCAAAGAAACCCACACCTCGCGCCCCCTCACCCTCCTCCTCATCTCCCACGACCTCGACATCGTCCGCCGCATCGCCACCCGCGCCGGCGTCCTCTTCGACGGCCGCCTCATGGAAGTCGGCCCCGTCCGCGAACACCGCCTCCCTTCCAGCCACCCCTACAGCGAAATGCTCGCTGGATCCTTCGACAACCTCGAATACGCCTACGCCCCTCCACGCTCCATAGGCCAGCGCCGCCCCAGCGCCGGCTGCCGCTACTGCCGCAAATGCCAGCTCTACGCCTCCATCCGCCGCAAACCCAACCTCGACACAACCAGCCTTGCCCTCCTTCGCCGCTGCGAAGAGCAAGAGCCCCCCCTCTTCGCCCTCGACAGCGCCAGCGACCACCTCGTCCGTTGCTGGGCCCGCGCCCCGCGCCAGCGATGGGACGACGACGAACACGCCGCCGCCCGAAGCTGCGAGGCCGCCCCATGACCCCCGCCCCCACCCCAGCCCGCATCGAAATCCGCGGACTCCACAAAACCTACCGCGCCGAAAAGATCCTCCCCCTCTCCAAAGAACGCCCCATGGGCGGCGTCGGCAAAGCCCTCAACGGCGTCGATCTCGACATCACCGAAGGCGAGAACACCGGCATCGTCGGCGAATCCGGCTGCGGCAAGACCACCCTCTGCAAGCTCATCGTCAACATGCTCAACCCCGACCCCGGCGGCGCCATCACCTTCGTCCATGACGGCCGCCGCTTCGGCTGGAGCGGCGTCCCCCTCCGCAAGCGCCGCGCCTTCCGCAACCGCCTCCAGTACGTCTTCCAGCACCCCGGCGACGTCCTCTCCCCCCTCGCCCCCGCCGGCGCCCAAGTCAGCGAAGGCTTCTTCGCCTATCTCGCCCTCCGCCGCGGCCCCCTCCACGCCCTCATCCGCAAGATCGGCCTCTGGCGCGACCTCCTCCTCCACGGCGTCGAGACCCTCCCCGAAGTCCACGAACTCATGATCGAAGACCTGGAACTCGACGAAGAGCAGATCAACAGCGCCCCCATCGAACTCAGCGGCGGCGAACAGAAACGCGTCCTCCTCGCCAAATCCTACGCTGCTCTGGGCAAACTCAGCAGCGCCACCCTCCGCCGCGCCGCCAGCCTCCTCCTCGGCCTCACACCCCCCGAAAACCCAGCCCAGCTCCGCCACGCCGCCAGCGTCTGCGCCCTCATCGAGCCCGGATACCTCCGCGCCGCCATCGCCGAAGAACTCGCCCTCGCTATCGAACAGCGCAACGCCGCCGACCCCGCCGGCCCCCTCGCCTCCGCCTCAGGCCTATTCAACTGGACCCCCGCCCAAGCCGCCGCCGAAACCCAAGCCCTCCAGGACACCGGCCTCCCCCTCCGCCGCGCCATCCGCCAGGCCCCCCCCGCCAGCCTTGCCAGCCAGCGCATCCAAGCCATCCTCGACGAAATCACCGCCCGCCTCGCCCAAGCC
>CAYYEE010000550.1:0-3318 GCA_964470775.1 uncultured Planctomycetota bacterium
TCAGCCAGCGGCTCCTCTGCCTCGTCAAACAGCTCGAATCCGCCGGCGATCCCTACATCGCCGAGAGAACCAAAGACGTGCAGGACCTCGAACGCTGGCTTCTCAACGCCCTGCTCGGCGCCCATCGCGACGACCACCTCCGGCCGGACAGACCCTCGATCATCGTCGCCCACGACCTCACCCCCGCCCAGACCGTGGGTCTCGAAAAGGGCAAAGCCCTTGGGTTTGTCACTGACGCAGGCGGCCGCACCTCCCACACCGCCATCCTCGCCCGGACCCTCGCCATTCCCGCCGTCCTCGGACTCGGGACCATCTCCAACGAGGTCAGCACCGGCGACATGCTCATCGTCGATGGCGCCAACGGTGAAGTCATCCTCGCCCCAGACGAGGCTACCATCCAAAAGTACCGCGACATGGCCCGCCGCCACGCCACGCATGGCGCCCAGGTCAGCCAGCAGTACTGCGTCCTCCCCGCCGTCACTACGGATGGCGTCCGCGCCACCATCCTCCTCAACATCGAGTTCCCCGGCGAGGCCATCATCGCCGCCAGCAGCGGCGCCGAGGGCATCGGCCTCTACCGCACCGAGTTCCTCTACCACACCGTCAGCGCTCTTCCGGACGAGAAGGCCCACTTCGACGCCTACATGGAAGTGGTTCGCCACTTGGAGAAGATGCCCATCATCATCCGCACCCTCGACCTGGGCGCCGACAAGTTCCCCAATAGCTTCGTTGAACACAACCCCTTCCTCGGTTGCCGCTCCATCCGCCTTTCCCTCCGCGACCAGCCCACCTTCCGCAAGCAGATCCGCGCCATCCTCCGGGCCTCTGTCTTCGGCGACATTCGCATCATGCTCCCCCTTGTCACCACCCTTGAAGAGCTCCGCCAGGCGCGCGCGGTCATCAAAGACGTCGAAAAGGAGCTCGAAGCCGAAGGCGCCAGCTTCAAGAAGGACGTCAAGGTCGGCATCATGATCGAAGTCCCGTCCGCCGCCATCATGGCCGCCGAGTTCGCCAAAGAAGCGGATTTTTTCAGCATCGGCACCAACGACCTCATTCAGTACACGCTGGCCGTGGACCGCGACAACGAAACCGTCTCCCACCTCTACTCCGCCAGCGACCCAGCCGTGCTCCGCCTCATCCGTGACACCATCAAGGCCGCCAACGACAACCACATCCCCTGCGCCCTCTGCGGCGAGATGGCCGGCGACACTTTCTACACCATCCTCCTGCTCGGCCTCGGCCTGACGGAGTTCAGCATGGGTCCCAAGGTCATCCCCGAAGTCAAGCGCGTCATCCGCGCTGTGTCCGCCGCCAAGGCCCGCGAGATCGCCCAAGAAGCCCTGGCCCTCAGCACGGCCCAGGACGTCACGCGGCTGCTCGAAGCAAGAAACAAAGAGCTTCTCCCCTCACAGGAATCCGCGGACACCTGAGGCCATGCCGCCCCCCATCACACGTCTTACCCCCCGCCAAACGCTTCAATCCATCTTTGAAGCTGGCCTCCGAGCCGCTGATCCTGCCGCCGCGGTGCGGGGAGCCATGCAAGTCAGCGACGGCTTGCTCACCATCGGCGCCGCCTCATGGCCGCTCGACAGCTTCCACCGCATTCTCATCCTCGGCGCCGGCAAGGCGTCCGCCGTCATGGCCGCGGAGGCTGAGTCCATTCTGCCCAGACGCGTCGACGGAGGCGTCATCTCCGTCAAGTACGGCCACACCGCGCCGCTCAAGAGCGTGACCCTCCTCGAGGCGGGCCACCCGGTCCCAGACGAGAACGGCCTGGCCGCCGCCCGCCAGATCGCCGAAGCGGCCGCCTCCGCCACAGGGCGCGACCTCATCATCTGCTGTCTCAGCGGCGGAGCCTCAGCGCTGATGCCCCTGCCGGCGCAAGGCGTCACCCTGGCCGACAAACAGCAGATGACACGCCTCCTCCTGGCCGCTGGCGCCAGTATCGGCGAGATCAACGCCGTCCGCAAACACCTCTCCGCCATCAAGGGCGGCCGCCTGGCCCAACTTGCCGCGCCGGCCACGTTGGTCACCCTCATCCTCTCCGACGTCGTAGGCGATGACCTTTCCGTCATCGCGTCCGGCCCCACCACTCCCGACCCAACCACCTACGCCGGCTGCCTTGCCATCCTTGAACGCCGAGGACTGCTCGATCGCGCCCCGGCCAATGTCCTCGACCGCCTGCGCAAAGGCGCCGCTGGCCACGCCCCCGAAACCCCCAAGCCCGGCGATCCGTCCTTCGCGCGCGTCCACAACGTCCTTGCCGGCTCCAACGCCCTTGCCATGGACGCCTGCCGCCGCCAAGCCGAGACCTTGGGCTACCGCGCCATGATTCTCTCCACCACCATCCAGGGCGAGACACGCGACGTTGCGCGCATGCACGGCGCCATCGCCCGCGAGGTCACTGTCTCCGGCTCGCCCCTGCCGGCGCCCTGCTGCATCCTCAGCGGCGGTGAAACCACCGTCACGCTGCGCGGCCAAGGCAAAGGCGGCCGCAATCAGGAGTTCGCCCTGGCCTTTGCCATCGAGGTAGAAGGTCTTGAACGTGTGCACTGCCTTTCGGCCGGCACCGACGGCACGGACGGCCCAACGGACGCCGCCGGCGCTTTTGCCGACGGAAGCACCTGCGCCCGCGCCAGGGCGCTCGGCCTCTCGCCTGCCTCTGCCCTCGACAACAACGATTCCTACCCCTTCTTCTCCGCCTTGGGCGACTTGCTTGTGACCGGCCCCACGCGCACCAATGTCATGGACGTCCGCGTCATCCTCGTCAACTGACGCCACAAGGTTGATTTTTCCCCGGGCTGTCGCGTAAACTCCTGCTGCCGCTCCTGGAGGGGAACGCTATGGATTGGCCGGAGCTTCGTGTCGTCCACGAACCCTATCCCTTCACTGACGCTTTCCGTCGCGACTGGGATGATTTGCATCGAATCGCCTTGGGCGCCAACGTGTTTACCGCCCTCGAATGGCTCGAAAACGGCTGGCGGTGCTTCGGTCCGCCCGGCGATGCCCTCCGCCCGGTCCGCTTCCTCGACCCCAGCGGCGCAACCGTCGCCATGGCCGTACACCGGCTGACATCCTACCGCCGTTTCCTATGTCGCGCACGCGTCTGGCGAACCCTGGACTACAACTCACAGCGCATCGCCCCGGTTCTCGCCCCCGATCTCCCCACCATGGCAGGCGCCATTGCGGCGCTCTATGGCGACGTCGGCCGCCGCTTCGACACCTTAGACTTCTTCAAACTGGACCCGCTCGACGGGCAGCTCCAACAGCTCGCCCAAGCCTTGGAGTCCACACGCGCTAAACCCCGTCTCGAGGCCT
>CAYYEE010000551.1:0-3312 GCA_964470775.1 uncultured Planctomycetota bacterium
GACTGGGGTCTGGCCAATGGGGAAGGGGCTGTCTTCCTTGAACCAGCGCGCGCGTTCGGCCTCGATGGCTTGGAGGCGGGTCTTCCAGGCGCCAGTGGCGCGGGTCTTGAGGCGGGGAAGGTACCATTCGACCATGCGGGCGAGGTTGGCGTCGTCAATGCCATCGCGGGCGCCTTCCCAGTCGCTGGAGGCGAGCATGTCGGCGGAGAGGTCCTTGATGTCGCTGGAGCCATAGGCAAGGAGGCGCTCGCCCTGGACGCCGCCCAGGCGGAACCATTGCTGGCCGGTGAAGTCGACGTAGTAGAGCCAGCCTTTCCAGATGGGGCCGGTGGTGATGAAGCTGGCGGGCGGGCCTTGGTGGATGACCCACCAGCCCTGGATGCGGCTGCTGTTGTGCGGGAAGCGGACGGCGAGGCCGGTTCCGCCGCGGGTGAAGCCGAAGATGCTGCCCTCGCCGGGTTGAACGGATCCTTCGCGCATGAATTTGACGAGGTTGGGGTATCCGTACTGGTACATGGAGAAGCAGCGGGTCCAGGGGACGATGACGTTGGCCATCTGGGGCGACATCCAGCCGGCCGTGGTCCAGGTGGATCCAGGTCCCATGCCCGCGGCCACATAGGCCTTGGCGCGGGGAATGTAGCTCTTCTGGATCTCGTCCATGGAGGGTTCGTCGGTCCACGCGGGGTAAGCCATGCCAAAACCGCGCTCGCGAAGGTAGGCGGTGAGCTGGCGGTAGTAGTTGATCCAGGCGTCGCGCCATGCGGGGGGCCATTCCTCAAAAGGTTGGGTTTCGTCGCACTCGAGTCCGGTGACGGCGTTGGCCCAGACGCCGCCGGTGCGAACGTCCTTGAGGGTGAGATGGGTGAAGCCGTGGGCGGCGTAGAGGTCGAGGGCGTCGTTCCACATCTCGCGGAAATCGAGGGCAGGCAGGGGCGTTTTGCCGCGCAGGTACTGCTGGGGGGCGCGGGTGGCTTGGAGGAGGGTGACGTCCGTGCCTTTGAGGCGCACTTTGGTGAAATCGGGGTAGCTGATGACGCCGGCGTCGCAGGCTTGGCGGGCCATTTCGCGGGCGAGCCGGGGGTCGAAGCCAATGCTGCCGCCCCATGTGCGGAGGGCAACAAGGCGGGGGTTGGGCATAAGGATGGGCTCAACTACGGCGGTGACAGGCAGGGAGGCAAGTTCCTGGCCTTTGCCATCCGCGAGGGCAATGCGGCTTTTGTACGCGCCGGGGGCCAGGCCGCGCGCGTCGAATTGGACCCACAACGTGGCGGGCTGGATCGACTCAAGGCGGAAGGCGGGTTTCTTGTCCAGCGGCAGAAGGAAGAAGGGGCCGCGCTTGGCTCGGTCCACGGGCGCGTAGGTCTTGGGCGGGGTGATGGGGACTTCGGGCGCTTGGCCCATGACCAGCAGGCGCAGGCGCTGCTCTTTGAGGGGACCCGCGGCGCTGGCGAGGGGCGCGAGCGTGACGGTGATGTCCTGGGCGGGCGAGGCGCTCTGGACGCAGAAGAAGGCGGTATCGATCTCTCCGCGCGCTGTGACGAAGTCCAGGGACTTGAGGACTTCTTGCGGTCGTGGGCCGATTGGGCTCCAGAGAAGCCTTTCTTCGGTGGAACCGGACCAGTCGCGCCGCCACAGAACCACGCCTTGCTTGGGCGCGGCGGCGGCGAGGAGGCCGGTGGCTTCTTCTTTTTCGGTCAGGGGCTTGGCGGCCAGGACAATATTGCGGTAGATGGCCATGATGGCGTCGCGGTGGTCGGCGGGCCGTTGCGCATAAGGGTTGTAGGCGGAGCAGATGAGAACGCCTTTGCCCACGCGGTTGTAGCAGAGGGTGCTCCACTCGCCGGCTTTGCCAAGGACGTTGACGCCCGTGGGTTTGGTGAAGCTCTGCGAGAAGGGCAGCCATTCAGCGCCCTTGACGGGCACGCCGTCGAGGATGGGGTCGTTGGGGGTGACGGGGGAGACGGGGAAGTTTTTGGCGTTGTAGCTCCACGTGGCGGCGCCAAGCCAAGGCGTGGCGGTGAAGGGGCGGCCGAAGAGGCCGTGAACGGCGCCGGTGGTGATCAGCAGGCGGCCGCCGTCTTCAAGGTAGCGCTTGACCTGTTGGACCTGTTCAGGGGTGAGCTTGCCGTTTTCGGGCGCGCCGCGGAACCAGCAGACGATGGAGTACTTGGGAAACTCGGCGGGGTCCAGAGATTCGCCGCGGTCGTGGGCTACGACGCGCAGTTGGGCCGTGACGTAGTAGGTGAAAAAGTCACGGTCGCCTTTGGCGCCGCTGCCTGCGCCGACAATGGCCACGGGTTTGGCCTGGGCCCACGCAGGGGCGCAGAGGATTAGTGTGAGGAGGAGGAGGGGAAGGGTGTGGGCGCTTTCCGATGACGCGTTGTGGGTCACTGCCGGGGTTCCTCCCTAGGGCCAACCCTTCATGAGACAGTGTATCCCGATAGATACAGTATGTCAACTTTTTTCCTCACATCGTCTGCGGTGTCATGCGCAGAGGGGCATGGCCGGTTCTGAGCGAGTGTGGGGACCACTAATCAGCAGGTGTTTTGTTTTTGGCGCAAGAGTTCATGCCGCCGCGCTCACAAGTCATTCAGGCGAGATGGTTTGGATATGGGGCCATAGGTGCTGAAAACAGGTAGAACCTCGCTTTTCGGAACACTCTTCCCTGCCCGTTGTTTTCCGTTCTCATCTGCGCCATCCGTGTCATCTGCGGTTGCCGTTCATCGTCTGCCATTCTTTGGTTGCGGTTCCGCCACGTTAGGTACTCCCCATCCACGGCGCCTCTGGCCAAAGTATTGGCGCTCCATCCTGCGCCTTGGCCATCCGGCGGCCATAGCGCGAAGGGCGGGCATGGCCACTGCGCGTGCGGCTCTTTCTAAAGCGGCGCTTCCCGGTCGCGGGGAGGTGGCAAGGACTTGATCCTGCACGGAGATTCTGTGTCACGCCGCATCTGACGCTGGAATTCTGCGTGTATCGAGTTTAGAATATGTGATGCTTGGGCGCCGTCAACGATTTCGCAGCATTGCCATCCGGGTGTCTTGTGGCGCACCCCAGTGCGTTTCTGCGCTTGCTTCTTGAAGCATACCAGCGTGAGGGGGTGGCCGTGTCTGCGGACGAGGGCCGGGCCGGGAGCTTGTCGGTGTTTCCGGGGCGCCTCTGAGAGATGTCTTTGAGGGGGTTGGTCATGGAGGAAGGCGCGCATCCGGCGGAGGCCGACCGTGACCGTATGGTGCGGTTGCTGTGGCTGCAGCGGGACTTGGCGCTGGAGTTGAGCGCCACGTCGGACCTGCGCCAAGCGTTGAAGCTGTGCCT
>CAYYEE010000552.1:0-3306 GCA_964470775.1 uncultured Planctomycetota bacterium
TGCGTTCCTGCTCGGCGACGATTACGAACAGTGCCTGGTGGACGACCTCAAATCCAAAACCAGGCTCGTGCGCGAAGTCTTCGAAATCATCGCCGCCAACGCCACCGCCGAGACTCGCATGTTGCTGGCTTTGCGCCGCAAGAGCGGCGTCCCCCTCTACAAGCTCTCCGTCCAGACCAGCGAATGGCTCCTGGCGCTCCAGTCCAAGCTCTACGAGCGCCTCCCCGGCCTGCTGGCCAGGCCGGGTTTGCTGGAGGCCGTTCTCGCCGCTTACGTCCCGCCCATGCTCATCGAGCGCCTTGGCATGAACAAGGTCGTGAGCATCTTCTCCGAGCCAAGTCTCACCGCCTACCGCGACGCCATCGTCACCAAGAAGCTCGCCAGCATGGCCCTCTACCGCCACGCCGCCGACTGGCCCGGCTTCCTCAAACGCCTCGAAGGCGGACTTGTCGACGTCATGGCCGAAATCGCCGCCGGCAAGTAGCGCGCCATAGCGCCAGTCTCGGGCGGTTCGCATGCCGCGGGGGCGCGTCTGCCGTGCCCACGCAACCCAGGCGATCCCAGCCAGAAGATTCGAATGCCGCCCTCCGCACAAAACGGAGGCGTTGCCTCCTCACGGCCGCCTCTTGCGGTCCAAGGCCCGCTCTTCTATGATATGCGGCTGACCCGCGCCTGGGGGCGCTGGTCGCGCGGCTCTGGTGGCACAGGCCGCGAATGATATCAGGCCATCGTCAGGTCATGAATCGCGCGAAGCCCGACGTATCCCTGAGGACGCTTTGCCGGCCGCGGCGCAGGGGGGACCCCCGAAGCGCCCCGGCGGCAGGGGAAGCCTCGACGAATGGCTCGCGGGGGAGACGCCTGATGCGTGCAGTCATGCATTCCCGGGACCGCCTCTGTTTGAAGCAGAGACGCGGGTTCCTGGCGTTCCTGGGTGTCCCGCTTCTGCTCGCGGGTCTTGGTGCCATGTTTGGCGGCGCGGGCATGGCCAGCCGCGGCGCCGTCGCGCTCGCGGCCATTCTGCCCGCCGGCCTCGCCGCGGCGGTCACCGGCCTGTGCCTGGCCACGAACCGCCAAGGCGTCATCTTGGACCGCCGTCTCGGCGTGGTCGAAACCTGGCGGCGCGTCGCGGGCTTCACCAACCGCCGGCGTCTGCCTCTCAAGCCTTTCCGCCGGGTGACCCTCGTGCGCGAAAAGCCTGACGGCAAGGGCGCGCCCCGCGTCGTCTTTGCCGCGCGCTTGGAGGGAGCCTGCCCGGCTCTCACCCTTTGCGAACGCGGCTTCGATGCCCCGGCTCGCGCCGTCGCCGAGAGAGCCGCGCGTTTTTTGGGGCTGCCCTTCACGGACCAGACCACCGGCGCCCCTTGCGAGCCGAGCCCCCAGGAGCCCCTGTCCCCTCCGGCCTTGGCCAGCCCCGCCGGCGAACCGTTCCCCGCTCCTCCGGACACCAAGGTCGTCGTCCAGTCGCAAGGAGGCGAGCTCTCCCTGGTCCTGCCGCCACGCGGCGCCAGCCCCGTTTCCATTGGGGCCCTGGTCCTGCTTGTCATCCCCTTTGGCGTGGCCTGCTTCGCCGCGGGGCCCATCATGAACTGGGAAGAGCTCCCCCAAGGCCCCAGAACCCTTTTGCTCGGGTTCATCGGCGTCTTCTGCGTCCTGCTCCCGCTCGTCACGGCCGCGGTCATCATGAACCGCTGCATGCGCGGTCTCACGCGCGTCACCGTCTCCCACGCCGGCGTTGTCATCAAAGAGGACTGTCCTTTCGCCAGCGGCCGGAAGGAAATCCCGGCCGCCGACGTGCTGGATGTGGCCGTCCCCGCGCAAGCGCTGCGAGATCAGCATCGCGGACCCATGCCAGGCCTCAGCGGCGCGGTGTTGGCCGCCTTGGCCCGCGCCAGCGACCATACCGGCGTGCGCATCGTCACCAGCCGCTCCATCGTCGAACTCGGCCAGGGCCTCACCAGCGCCGAGAAGCAGTGGGTCTGCTCCCTCATTCGCAAAGCCCTCGCCCCCTGACCCGCCCGCGGCCGCCCCGCGCCGCCATCGCGGGCCTCCATGCCGGCGGTGGTCTGAGCGGCAAACGGAGCCGGAGCGCGGGCATCTCGCCGGTATCGCCCAAGAACGGCCCCGCGCGCGCCTGAGACCTCGCGCCTCCTTCACTCCCAAAGCCAGCCGTGCTATAAGAAAGCCTTCTCGCGCACATAGAATGGGAACAGACATGGACAAAGACATCAAACCGTACGTCATCACCGAAGGCTACATCGAGGATCACCGCACGGACGGCTTGCGCTCCGGCGAAGGCTGCGTCGCGTCCTTGGACGACGGGTCGTTGTTGATCATCTACGGCCGTTTTGAGGGACCCGGCGACGCGGACAAAGCCACCCTCATCGAGCGCCGCTCCACGGACGGAGGCAAGCGCTGGTCCAGAGCCAAGGCCCTTGTCCGGCCGCCCAAGGACGCCCAGAACGTCATGTCCGTCAGCCTTCTGCGCCTCAGCGACGGCCGCCTCGCCGGCCTCTACCTGCTCAAGAAGAGCAGCGACTACTGCATGCCCATGTTCATGACCAGCGACGGCTGCGGCAAAGGCTGGACCCAGCCCCAGGTCACGATAGACCGGCCAGGCTACTACGTTGTCAACAACGACCGCCTTGTCCAGCTCTCCACCGGCCGCATCCTCATTCCCTACTGCTGGTACAACCGCGCCGCGCCCGGACCGTTCAACGGCTTCTGCGGTTGCGCCATGTCCGACGACCTCGGCCGCGCGTGGCGGCGCGGCGCCGAGATCCAGATCCAGGCCGAGCATGTCCAGCGGCCCAAGCTGGTGGACGAGACCAACCCCGCCGCGCTGAAGGACGTCAGCGCCGGCCGCGTCGCCTGCCAAGAGCCGGGCGTCCAGGAACTGCTCGACGGCCGCGTCATGATGTGGTGCCGCACGCCCGGCGGCTACGCCTACCGCGCCCTCTCCACCGACGGCGGCCAGACGTGGGGGCCCTTCGAGCCCATCACTGATTTCGCCATGCCCTGCGGCCCCCAGAGCATCCGGCGCCTCCCTGGCTCGCGCCGCCTCATCATGCTCTTCAACGACCGTGGCGGCGTGCCCTACGGCCATCCCCAATTCCAGTGGCGCCGCCCCCTCGCCATCGCCGTCAGCGACGACGACGCCCTCACCTGGCGCCGCCACGGCCTCTTGGAGCCGGACACGATCCCCACCCACTGCTACTACTCCATCTGCTTCCACCAAGGCGCCGTCCTCTTCACCTACTATGAAGGCGTCATGCGCGCGACGCCCGAAGGCTTCTACGTGCCTCGCAA
>CAYYEE010000553.1:0-3305 GCA_964470775.1 uncultured Planctomycetota bacterium
GACACGCCAAGCCCGCGCAAC
Organism: uncultured Planctomycetota bacterium; assembly: GCA_964470775.1. Lineage (GTDB taxonomy): Bacteria > Planctomycetota > Brocadiia > CAIUPP01 > CAYYEE01 > CAYYEE01. The sequence continues at coordinate 22 of CAYYEE010000553.1, forward strand.
AGCGCCGCTTCCTGGCCTGTGAGCGGCCCGCCGCCGACGCTGGCCAGGCGGTAGTGGCGGCGGCCCGGCCAGCGGCTGTAGACGGCCGCAAGCGCGCCGAAGTTCTTGTGCAGGTAGCGCGACCCCGTATGCAGGAGATAGGGCTCCCCAGCCGTCAGCCTCTGGCGCAAGCGCCGCGTGTCTTCCTGAGGCCGTTCCTCACGAAAGAGGTCGTCAACGGCGTAGAGAATGACCCGCGCCCTTCTGCCGGCCAGGTCGTAGAAGCGCCGCGTGTCTCGCAGGCTGTGTTCGGAAGGACAGACGACCGCGGAGGCGGACGCCACGCAGGCGGCCTTGTCTCTGAGGTGGGCCTCGGCGCTCGGACCGGTGAACAACTCGGGCAACGCCTCATAGATGCAGTCCTGCATGGTCTGGACCTGCGGAATGCCGAGGCCCGCGGGCGCGGAGTAGTGGGTGGAGTGGAAGACGCCTTTGCGCCACTGGGCCCAAAACCGCCGCGAGACGCGCTCCGCCAGAGCCGCGTTGGCCCGGCCAAAGAGCCGCCCCGGCCTGAGCCTCGGCGGATCGGGCGTTCTGACGCGGCGAACCGCCGCGGGCAGGTTCGGGTCGCCCTGCAGAACCTTCGGCAGACAAACGGTCACCAGGACGTCTTCGCGCCGGCTAAGGGCCGCGAGCAGATTACTGAACGCGCGGCTGATGCCGCCATGCGGCTGAAGCGCGTAGATCAGGCCGTCAACAACCAGGTCAAGCACGCCCGATGGGAACCCCCGAGAGCAGACCCACGGTCCTGGCCACCATGTCCGCCTCGCTGAAGCTGGCCGCGCGCTCGCGGGCGCGCAGAGCCAGGCGGGCCATTTCGGGCCGGTTCTCCAGCGCAAAGAGCAGTCGCTCAAGCAGCGCCACCGGGTTGCCCGATTCGAAGAGGAGCCCATCCTGGCCGTGGGCCACGATCTCCGGAATGCCGGAGGCGTTGGACACGATGACAGGCACGCCCGCGCTCATGGCTTCGAGCAGGGCAAAGGGCTGGCCTTCGTTGCGCGTAGGCAGGACGAAAAAGTCCGCGGCGGCCAGCAGCCGCTGGATGTCGCCGCGATGGCCGAGCGCCAGCAACCGGTCATTCATGCCGCTCTCGGCCGCGGCCTGGCGCAAGGGCGCGGGATCGCCGCCGCCCGCCCAGACAAAGGCGGCCCGGGGATAGCGGCGCAGGACAAAAGGCGCGGCCTGGGCCAGCAGGTCCACGCCTTTGCGCGCGCAGAGCGTGCCCACGGTGAGGAACAGCGCGCACTCGGGGTCAAGGCCGAGTTCCTCGCGCGCCTGGCGGCGGAGAGCGCCGCGCTCCGTTTCGCTCCACGGCAAAGGCGGAGGCGCGCCGTTGCGGATCAAGTGAATCTCGTCAGGCGGACAGAGGAACCTCTCGGCCAGCAGGCGGCGGTTGTTCTCGGACGCAGCCACCCATATTTGGTTGCGGCGCCGCGCCCACGCCATGGCGCGCGCCCGGCGCGGGCTGACGACAAGCTCGGGAGCGACGAGCTGGAACGAGACCACGGTCCTGAGCCGGAGCCAGGCGCAGGCCAGCAAGGCGCCATACATGGACAAAGGCCAGTGCATCACCGCGAACACCGCGTCAGGCCTGCATCGCCGCGCGAGACGCAGCGTCGCCACAAAGGACCCCGCCGTGCCGGCCAGCTTGCGCCGGACGCTCCACCAAGGCTCATAGCGAAGGTCCAGGCGCTGGCAGGCATAGCCCGCGGCCTCAAAGTCCCGGGCCAGCGTATCCAGCTCCGGGGCGCCGGGGCAGCACATGACGCCTTGCCAGCCGGCCTGGCGCGCGCCGACGGCGACCTTGAGCGCGTAGTCCTCGGCGCCGCCGCGGCCGGGCGAAGGGATGAGAATCAGGAGTTGCTTGCCGGAGTCGCTCATGCGCGGGCCGCTATCCTCAGGGGCGGCGTTGCCGCCTTCTCGCCTGCGCGTCGAGTTGAGGGGCGCCCGTCTGGCCTCGCTCTCCCCGGTTCGGGACCAGCCAGAACCCGCAGCGGCATCAATGACACCCTCCTGAGACATGGGCCTCGCGCCGCCGACCGAAGGGACGCCGCAGGCGAAGGGAGACGACCGCAAGCCGCTCTTTGGCGAGGCGGTATGACGCCAGAGAATGAGGCGTGTTCTGCTCGGCGACGGCAAGCCCCCACTGGACGAACGCGGCGCCGACCAGTCCCGCCAGCCGGCGCCACAAGGCGAAGCGGCGCGGCGGGATGGCGCCGCAACACCGCCACGCGCTCAGGAGTGTCTCACCCAGCAGGCCTTTCCTGGCGCATTGCTTCACAGAATCGAGCGCGTACAGAGCCAGGGCGTCATCGACAAGGATCTGCTCCGAAACAGGCGCCAGAGGCCGCAGAAACCTGAACATGCGTTTTGCCGCACGGAACCTAGCCGCCCCGCTCCTGGATGTGTAGACGCCGGAGCCGTGATGGCGGTAGACGCTCATCTGTCTGTCCAAGTAGCCAATGGCGCCGCGCCGGGCGGCCATGAAGAAGAGGGAGTAGTCCGCGGACAGAAGATGCGTCCGCCCCCACGGCGGCTGGCTAAGCGCGGCGCGGCGAATCAGGGCGCTGCTGGTGTGGATGCCCCGGACGCACGCGGCGCCGATCCCGACGGTGTCGCCATGGTGGCCCGGGTCCACGGGCGCCAGGACGCCCGTGTCCTGGTTCAAAACGGCGATGCGATGAAAGCACATGGAATGACCGGGATGGACGCCCAGAAACTCGGCCTGCAGCCGCAGCTTGTCGGGATCGGTCCAGTAGTCATCGCCTTCGAGAAACGCCACATATTCGCCTCGGCAAGCCTTCAGCGTCTCCACCAGATTGTGCATGATGGGCGATGCGTACTGCTTGCGCGCCGGGTCGGCGCGGTCGCGCAGGAAGAGGCGGATGAGGCCGGGATAACGCGCCGCGTACTCCTGGCAAATCTCGCGCGTGCCGTCGGTGGACTGGTCCTCGCCCAGGCATATCTCGATGGGAAAGTCGCGCTTCTGCATGAGCACGCTGTCCAGCGCCTGGCGGATGTAGGGCGCGTGGTTGTAGGTGATCATGTGGACGCTGACCTTGGGCCGGGCCAGGACGCTGGCGTCTTCCACGGGCATGGCCGCGCCGCGCGTCATTCCGCCGGCCCTTTGCCGCCGATGGGCAGCGCGCGGGGCACGGCGGCGGCGACGGCGTCGCGCTGGTGGATGGCGGCGCGGAGGATGTCGCAGACCGCGGCGATCTCCCGGGGGCCGACGGCCGTGCCCG
>CAYYEE010000554.1:0-3305 GCA_964470775.1 uncultured Planctomycetota bacterium
GCAGTAGTATTTGGGCTTGCCGTTGTTCTCGCGGTAATCGGCCACGGCGTCCAGGAGTTGCTTCCTGGCCTGCTCGCTGCCGTAGAAGAGCAAGGTGTTGTGCATGGGCTGGCCCCAATGCCGCATAAACAAGTTCAGGAAGAAATCCAACTTGGGCGCGATGTACGCGAGGAGCTCCGGACGATACGTCATCTGATATAGGTCCATGAGCTCGCCCATTGCGTTGGTGACGTCGCGGGCGCCATCGCGCTCGCGGCCGGTGGAGCGATCGGCGCCGGCGAACTCGGGGTTGTCGCGCCGCGTCAACAACGTCTTCTGCCACTCGTCCACCACCACCTCGCGCACGCGCAAGTCACCGGTGAGGTAGTAGGCAAGCATCATGCCGTTGTAACAGGTCAGATGCGCAAGGATGGCATGGTCACCGCCCCAGGTATTGAAGCCATTGGTGTGCTTGGTGGAGCCAATCAGACGTTTCTGTCCGAAATGGAACTCCTTGTGAGGGTATTTGGGATCGTCGTAGTGGATGACCTGGACGTCGGTCAAGAGGCGAATGTTAGACGATCCCTGCGTCAGGTAGAAAGGATCGCCGGAGCGGCCGTAGAGCATCCAGGGCAGGAACGCTTCGTAATGATGCGTGGCGTTGTATAGGCGGTAGAGCTGCCACTGGCTGGGACCGAGCAGGTGGTTGTGGTGCCAGGCGCGGTAGAGCCACATGCCGTATTCGCCGCAGGCGTCCTGCGTCTCCCAGTAACCGCGCATCATGTCCTCGATGGTCTCTTCAGCATCCTTCATGTTCTCGGGGTCATAGGGGTGCAACCAGCCGGCGGCCAAGCTGTCGCAGAACCACTTGGGCTCGGCCAGGGCGTGGGGCGCGGCCTGAAAGACCTCCGCGGCCTCGCGGGCCGCCGCGTCCGCGCCCTTGGTCGCAAAACCGACCATGATATCGCTGGTAAGCGCCGCGCCCAAGGAGCTGGCGTGGATGCCGGCAAGCGCCAGGCCCGCGCCCCTGTAGACTTCCACGCTGGGGTCGCCGGTGATTTGCGACACGGCGAAATAGTACTCCCACGGCTGGGCCAGGTTCAGCTCCTTGCCTTGGTGCGCGAACCACAGCCGGTTGATCTGTTCGTGGGTGAGCTGGTTGATCTCGGGGTGGACACGGCCGTGGGCTGGCCAGACATGCAGGCGCGCCTCGCCAGGCAGGACCTCGAACTCCTTGGGGAAGCGCTGCCAGGTCTCGCGGTGGCCCAGGCTCATGAGGCCCGCGCCTGTCTCGATCAAGGCCCAGCCCGCGCTGCGCTTGCCTTGGGCCAGCGCCTTGCCGTCGCCGCTCTCCACGTCGAAGCGGTCGGGCAGGTGCTGGATCAAGTACACTCCCTTGGCGTTGACGTCAGCGGCGATGGGTTGTCCGTCCTCTACGCCGAACACAACACGCTTGGCGGCGGCGGGCAGGGACATGCCCACGTCCCTGAGACGCACGGTGAATGGGTCAAAGGTCAGGATCCAGGTATGCAGGACGCGCACGCAGGCCAAGCCGGCGTAGGCCTCGATGCGGGTGATGAACTTGCAGAGCTTGTCCGTGGGCAGCGAGTAGTTGACGGTGTCGCCCTTGGCGCCGTCTTTGACGTACCAGCCTTCGGCGCGCAGGACTACGCGCAGTTCGCCCTTCTCCTCAACGGTCAGCGTGGCGCCGGCGTCATTGGCCGCGCGGTAGACATTGCCTTCGTGGTCCACGAGGTAGGCGCCGCTCTGCGGCGTGGCGGCAGCCACCTCTTTGCCGCCGAGCCACACGCGGTCCAACATATTGAACTTGCCGCGGCGCGCGATGAAGCGCAGGGCGCCGGTGTCGACGTCGAGTCCATCGGCTGTGTCTTTGACCGTGACCCGCGCGCTGGGCGCGGCGGGCTGCGCGTCGGGGCCATACTCAAGGTAGTAGGGCACGGCTTTGCGGTCGGGCCACCAGGCGGGCGCGGCTGGGGACTGGATGTCAACGCCCAGCCAGCGGATGCTGGTTTCGTCGGTGTGGCCCCAGCGGGAGCGGACCACGGCCTGCGAGGGGACAGGCTTGCCATCGGCGGTGACGACGCGAATGTTCTCGGGCTTCCACAAAGCGCCTTTGGGGAAAGGGACGCCGAAGGTGAGCGGGGCGCGGCCCTGCTTGGCGGAGACGCCGCGGGGAAGAATGATGCCGACGCGCCCCTTGGCCGGCGGCGCTTTGGTCTCTACGATACGGAAAAAGGCCTTGCCCTCGCCGACGGGCTTGCCGGCGGCGGTGAACTGAGCCGCTATGTCGTAGCGGCCGGGCTTGAGCCCGTCCACGCGGAAGCCGACGTCCAGGAGCCCCTTGGACAGCGGCGACTCGCCTTCGGCGACCTTGGCCGCGCCCTGGGTCACTTGCCAGCGCACAGCCATGGAGTCCAGCTTGGGACCGCCCTTGCCGACTTGCACGGCGAAGATCATGCGGCTCACACGGTCCAGGGCGCAGAGTTCCTCCCGTTCAACGAACACCGTGAACGACTGGGCGGAGCTCAACTGCTGCCACTCAACGCCTTCGGATCGAAAGGCGAAATCGCCGGCCCAAGCCGCCGAAGCCAGCAGCGCCGCCGCCAACGCCAAGCCGAAGCCTCTTGTCCTCACTTGACCAGCTCCCACCACTTGACCTCGTCCAGTTTGGGCGAAGGGCAGAACCACTTGCTCTCATCAAAGGTCAGATAGCACGTGCGGGGAATGTAGGAGCGGAAGTAGAAGCACTTGCGCTCCAGGGTATATGTCTCACCTTCGACGACCGGGAACTCGACCGCGTTGTCATAGCGGCCGTGCAGCTTGCCTGTCTTCTCCGTGTCGGCCACGACAGCGCCCTTGGAGTCGAGCACTCTGAGATGGCCTTTGTAGGCGCCCAAATGCATTTTCTTGACGCCGTCGGGCGCCTTGAATACGGGCTTGACGCGCGGGTCGTGTCCGATGCTGAAGCCGCCGGACCCATAGACCTCCTTGGGCAGGTCCGTCCAGGGCGCCAGGACCCCCAGCATATCGTCCTGGTGGCCGACCATCTTGATGCGGTAGGCGCCGGTTACGCCGTCGGGCGGGACCGTGGCCACGAATGGTTTCTGCTCGGTGTAGGAGCCGTGGGGCACGACGCCATGGAAGACAAGCTTGCCGTTCGCGTCGTGGATAAGCAGGTAGGCGCCGCAAAGGGACGGTATCTCGCCGACGATACGGACGTGCCATTCGACGTCGCGCTCTTCGAGGGCGTAGTAGCCGTCGGCCATGACGTTGTAGCGCGGCGGCGCAGGCTTGGCTTCCTCCGC
>CAYYEE010000555.1:0-3285 GCA_964470775.1 uncultured Planctomycetota bacterium
ACTCGAACCGGCCCATGGGCATCCGGCGCGAGTGGAGTCTGAGGCCGTTGATAGTCTTTTTTTCGCCAAAGACCTTATTCACCGGGGCCGGGTCCACGGGGTGGAACGCGGCCACGATCTTCTTGTAGAGGTTCTCGCCCTCGATCTTTTCGCCGCCACGGTGATCCCAGAAGTCGGCGCGGTTGATGGTGACGTTCAGCGTCTCCGCGCCCCACACCAGCGCGCCCAGCAGACCGTTGCCCAGGGTGAAGCCGCAATGGGTTCTGGGCAGGGGGAAGTCGAGATCCACGAACAGGCTCAAGTTTGTTGCTCCTTGCACAGGGTTCCAGAGTCAGCGGAACAGGCTGGTGTAGTGTTTCAGGAATAGCTTTGCTATTTCTGAACACTACATGACAGAAACCCGGCGCTTGACGCGTCTAAAGCATCGAGTTAGCCCGCCCTGTGGTGTTTCGGAAATGCAAGGCATTTCCGAAACACCACACCAGGAATTGTCGCATCGGCGGCGCTCGCGTTCAAGCCACGCGCGGCCGCCGTGAGCCGGTTGCGCCGTGGGGAGCTTGTCATGGCGACGCGTCCGCCCATGGGGGCGACGCCGGCCGCGAAGGGCCGGCCCACGGGTTCCCCGCGCTTCAATGGAGAGCGCGGGAGAGGGGCAGCGTTCGCGCGAGGCCGTCGTGTATCTCCTATTCGTCCCCTGCCTCTGACAAGACGTTGAAGTCAGGGCTTGGCCGGCTCGGCCAGATACGCCTTCACCGCGTCCGTGTCGCGTTCGATCTTGGCGGCCAGCGCGCGCACGGCGGGCGCGGCCGCGGCGCAGCGGCCCTCCCAGATTTCGCGCTCCAAGCGCCAGAAATCCGTGAAGTCCTGCGCCACCGCGTCCACCAGCGCCTGCGCGCGGGGGTTTTCCGTGTTGTTGAATCGTTTGAAGTTGGGCGTGCTCTTGTAGACCGACAGCGGGACGAAGCGGGGGAACTGCTCGCGGAAGCTGGTGGCTGCGGCGCTCAGGCGCACGCGAGCCGCGGCCAGCTTGTTCATGCATTCCTCCACCTCCGTGCCGCGCAGCGCCGCGTCCGCTTCCTGCCGCGCCAGGGAGGCCAGCCGCCACGCCTCTTCGCCCAGGCCCTTTTCCAGCGCCTGGCGCGCCGCGGCCGCGGCTTGCTCCGCCTTAGCCGGATTCAGTCCGTTGCTGGCCGCGCGGTCCAGGTCAATACGCAGAATGTCGAGCGCGTTGCGGGCATAGCCGGCGCGGGCGCGCTGCCACGCCGCCTTCGCCTCGTCCGCCGGGCCGAGGTAATACAAAACCATGCCGCCCGGCGGCAGCGCCACGGCGTCCGACGCCGCCGCGCCCAGGTCGCGCATGGCCGAAAGGTCCAGCGCCGCGTCCGGGTTGCCTTTGAAGGCCACCCGGCCCTTGCGCTCCTTTTCCGGGTCCATGTTAACCACGCACACGAACAGCCCGGCGCCCTGGCGCGGCTTGAGGGCAAACGCCGCCAGCGCCGGCCCGGCGTAGAACTTGCCGAACGCCACGTCCTCGGACGTGACGCTGGCCGCGCCGCCCAGCTCGGCCACGTCGGTCTTGAGCAGCAGGGGCCCCGCCGCTGTCAACACGCGGCCCGCCTCGCACGCCGCGTCAAACGCCGGCGTTGTCGCGCCGGCGTTATCGTAGACGGTGTGGAAATACCAATACCTGTAGCGCCACGACAGCCGCCCCATGCCGTAGATGCTGACGCCCTTGGCGCCGTTGGCCACGGCCAGGCTGAGCATCAGGCGCATCTCGCCGGCCGTGGGCAGGATGTACTGGCCCGTGCCCGCCACGCCCAACACGCCGGGTGAGGAGCCGTACATGTCCTCCGCTGGATAGCCAAAGGCCTGGGCCAGCAGCCACACGGGCGTGGCCTTGGCGCTTTCCGCCGCCTTGCGCACCACGGGCGACACCATCCACGGGTTGCGGCCGCCAAAGGGCGCGGACTTGATGGGGTAGAGGTCGCCACAGTAGACCGGGACATAGGGCGCGAAGTCATAGAGGTTCATGTTGATGATGGGGAAGTAGACCAGGTCGCGGCGCAGTCCCTTGAGCGTCGCGAACACCTTGCCCATCTCCGAAATCTGGCTGGTCGGGGGCTCGTCGGAGATGGCCAGGAAGGGAACCAGGCCGTCGTCGCACATCTTCAGGAACGCCTTGGGGAAGGGGAACTCGGCCAGGTCTTTGTCGCCGGCTTTGCGTTTTTCGAGCAGAGACCAGAAGCGGCGCTGGGTTTCTTCGCCGCTCTTGCCCAGGTAGTGAGTGAAGTCGGACAGAAAGAGTCCGTAGCGCTTGGCGTCGCGGGCGTAGCGGTTGACGCCGTCTTTGCCGGCCAGCTTGGGGGCGTACTCGCGCTGCGTGATGCGGCCGCTGATGATGCCGTTGAAGCCCGCGGCGCGCAGGTCGCGGGGCAGGCGGGCCATGTAGTTGGCGTAGGCGTCGCCGCCGCCGGAGCCTTCGGGGTAGTAGAGGAAATCCGCGTGCCCGAAGAACGGGAACACCTCGGAGAAGAAGGGGGGCAGGTCGCTGCGCGGCGGCGGGGGCGGCGCGGCGGCCAGCTTCACCCACTCCACGCGGCCTTCGCCCTTGCCACCCAGGACGCCGGTCGCGACGCCGTCGCCCAGCGACGCGGTGATCGTCTGGCCCAGGTTTGTCTTGACGTCGAACGCCTGGCCCCCTGCCTCCTGGCGCGGCGCTACAGCCTTGCCGTCCACAGCCACCCGCGCTCTGGCCGCGGCCGCGCCCAGCAGCTTCACGGTCTGCACGGTCTGCCCGGACACGTCCGCCGCGAAGACCGATCCCTTGTCCACGCCGAACACCAGGCCCTGCCCCTCGAAGAGCACGATGGAGTACGCGGTCTCCCACGACCCCTTGGCCGGCAGCTTCACCGGCGTGTAGTACCACTCCATGGTGTCGGTCTCTTTGGAGAACCAGCTATAGGCTTCGAGGACCACGGCCGGGTCGAGCGTGACGGCGAAGCCAAGCCCGTCCGCGCCCGACGCCGCGATCCACCCCCGGCCGAGCGGCGTGTTCGTGTTGGAGGCGATGACGTCCTTGCCGCGGTCCAGGGCCTTGAGCCAGTCGTTGAAAGGCCACGTCCATGTCGCGGGGCGGGGGAGCAGACAATGGCGCTCGCGCATGGGAACCTCCATGGCTTGTTCCGTGGTGTTCACCAGCCGCAGGCGCACGTCCAGCCGCGCCTCGGCCGGCGGCAGCGACAGCGTCTTCTCGACGCGCAGGCCGTTGAACCGGGCGCGGGCTGG